>CAZLRM010000042.1:0-10921 GCA_964561895.1 uncultured Christensenellaceae bacterium
ACATAGCACCAAACCCCCAATATTATATGATTTTAAAAACAAGCCGGCGAAGGCGAATGGTCGCTTTTAACGTAAATATTGTATAGACTTATTATATTTTGTATAAACTTATTATATTTCATACTACATATAGCAGTCAACACGAAAAAGCGATTATGATTTAATTAATTTTTTCACAATTGGTATCATTTGAATATGAATGCGCTCAGATCATTTTTGCGGCCGTATGACTGTTCGCAGCAAGGCGGTTACGTATAGCCGATACTGAACGGCGGACTCAAAAGTGCGGGCGATATTAACTACAACCAAAAGGCTAAAGTGCTGCTGGTGCCCATCGGCAACGCAGCGGAAGGTGAAAGCCACCAGATTAAAGCTTATCAGCTAGGATAAAGTATACCCGCAAAACACGAATAGACGAGGGATCTCCCTAAGACCGGCGCAGGCTAAGAACCCGCGCCGGTCTTCGTTCTTTGCTTTAAGCGGCGCCACCGCTTTATCGAACGCCGCCGTATTATACCGCAGGGATCATCCGGCAGGAAAAACAAAACCCATTGTCGAACAGATACCCGTGAATGGAAGGCGGAATAAGGCATGGACACTGTGACGCGCGGGGGCTCGCACGGCAGCAAACGCGAATTCTCCGGCAATGCGTTGTAAACGCTGTATTGCGCGGCACAGAACCTTTATTATTTGCTCAGCCGCGGTTGCCCCGTCAAGTATACTTCCACTTTCGTCGGCAACCACTGCCTGCTCTAAAAGCGCCATATGATCGCCGGGATTGCAATACGGCGACCGGCAAGGTAAGCAGCTTTATAAAACCAAAAACTCATTAATCTGTATTGACTCTGACATCGTGTCGCAGTTTATACTGCCCTTGAGGAAGGAGGTAAGGAAAATGGAAGTTATGACGATCAGCGAGGTTTCAAAGGGATACGGCGTATCCACCAGGATGCTGCGGTACTATGAGCGCTTCGGCCTGATTGAGAGCTGTCGGCGCAACGATTACGCATACCGCATGTACGATGAAGACGCGCTGGCCCGCCTGCGCCAGATTTTAATATTGCGGAAGCTGAGAATACCGCTGAAGCAGATCATGGCGGTACTGCAAAGCCCCGCAGCCGTCACCGCTATCGAGGTATTCCGCCAGAACATAGCTGAAATTGACGAAGAGGTTTCCGCTTTAACAGTGATCAGAAATATTTTAATCCGCCTCATTGACGAATTGAATAAGGCCGCAAACATTAAAATTGACAGCTTGCTTGTCTCGGATTCGTCTTTACTTTCTTCCATAGAATCCTTATCTCTGATCGGAATCAATTTCAAGGAGGATAAGACCATGGATGAAATGAAAAAAGCGGAGAAAAGCCTCGCAAAGCTGACCGATGTGCGCATCGTTTATTTACCTCCGGCAACGGTAGCCGCCGCGCATTTTATCGGGGATGAGCCCGAGGCAAATGTTTACGCTATGATCGACTGTTTTGTGCGGGATACCGGCCTGTGCAGAATCAAACCGGACATGCGGCATTACGGCTTTAACCATCCAAACCCCGTTGATGAAACAGGCGCCCACGGTTACGAAGCCTGGGTCACGATACTCAGCGATATGGAGGTCCCCCCTCCCCTTGTTAAAAAGCAGTTTGCCGGAGGGCTTTACGCTGCGCATATGATCCGCCTGGGCGACTTTCACGAATGGGAATGGTTCTTTGACTGGGTTCAGAAAAGCGAAAAGTATATCTTTACAGGCGATATCCAGGATCAGGAGCATATGTGCGGCCTGCTTGAGGAGCATCTGAATTATGTAAGCCACGCAGTATCAGGCAACACGGAACCCGAAGACATGCAACTGGATCTGCTTATCCCTGTCGCCCTCGCCTGAATCAGGCGCTATACCCCCTGACTTTATTTTTCTCTGCAAAGCCCACTTCCAAGCGGGTTTTTTCAAACAACAGGGAATATGCGTACCGCTGTCGAACGAATACCGTATAAGGCGGAATAAAGTATGGACACTGTGAAGCGCGGGTTCTCGCCCGGCGACAAACGCGATTTCTCCGGCAACTCGCTGCAAACGCTCCATTGTGCAGCGCGGGATCTTTATTATCTGCTCAACCGCGGTTACCCCGTTAAAAGCGCATCCACCTTCATCGGCAATCACTGCCTGCTCTCCGAGCGTCAGCGAATCGCGCTTTCGCGTGCCGTATCGTCATCCGGTGATATCACCGCACGCAAGGCAAAGCAGCTGAGTCCGGAAGCAGTCGCGGGCAAAACCGTGCACATCGACGGTTTCAACCAAATCATCACGCTGGAGGTAGCGCAGTCCTGCAGCCCGGTACTTTTGTGCATGAACGGCGCTTACCGCGACCTTGCGGGGCTGCGCGGCACCTATCGGCTCATCGATAAAACCGACGCCGCAATACGGCTGATACTCGCAAAACTGAAAAGCCTCGGCGCGGCGCGTGCGGTGTTCTGGCTGGACGCGCCGGTCTCCAATTCCGGCAGGCTCAAAACCCGCATCGCCGAAATCGCGGAGCAGGAAAGCTTTGAAGCGGGCATCGAAATCGTGAGCAACGCGGATACGGCATTATACAGCCAATCTTGCGTGGCCAGCAGCGACAGTGTCATACTGGACCGCTGCCTAAGCTGGCTGAACCTGTGCGAAATGCTGATACCCGCAATCCCGGGCGCATGGGTCATCGATATATGGGAAAAGGAGTAGATACCATGAAGATTGGAATGGTGGGCGGGATCGGGCCGGAATCGACTGCGGATTATTACAGGCGCATCATCGCGCTATACCGGCAAGCTGTCAGCAGCGAGCATTATCCCGAAATCGTGATTGACAGCATTGATATGGCCGCCATGTTGGAACACGTCGTAGCGCGCGATTGGAACGCCTTAACCGCCATGCTGGCAGACTCCTTCAATTCTCTTTATCGCGCGGGCGCAGGGCTGGCTTTCATCGCCTCCAACACGCCGCACATCGTATTTGAGCAAGCGGAGCGCCTCTCCCCTATTCCGCTCGTAAGTATCGTGGAATCTGCGCGGCGCGAGGCGGAAAGCCGCGCTTTAAAGCGCGCAGGCCTTTTGGGAACGCTGTTTACGATGCAAAGCCGATACTACAGCGACGCATTCGATAAAAGCGGAATCGATATTGTAGTTCCCTCTGAGCCGGAACAGCAGTATATTCATCAGAAGCTGTTTTCGGAGATCGAACACGGGATATTCCTTGATGACACGCGGGAAGGACTTCTTGGCATTATACGGCGCATGATCGACGAAGACGGCATCGGCGGCGTTGTGCTGGGCTGCACGGAGCTTCCGCTGATACTGACCAAAGACGAATTCGGCATCCCTTTCCTTAATACGACGGAAATCCACGTACGAAGGATTATGGAGAAGTATAGGGAGATGTCTGAAGCACAGGCAGTGTGACATGCGGGAAACCGAAGTATTCCTATCATACTGTTCTGCAGAAAACGGGATATGATCTGACGGGGGTATTCCGCCGTCAGCTTGCTGGCAAAGCCTCATGCTTGATTGAATACTGAAAAAAGCCTTGTGGATTCCAAATAGAAACATGCCTTTCTGCACATTGGCCTGCCAGTGGCAGACCAATGCCCTTGAGAAAGGCAATAATAAAGAATGGGTAATGCACATAAAAACCGCTGGCAAACGAAGTTTGTCAGCGGTCTCTGATTGCGGTCAGCTAATCAATTGAAATCCACGACGATTTCGTTTTCTTCTTTTTCATAATTAACGCGCCACTCTTTTGAAGTTGGCGCCGTAACGCCAAGCTTGGCGCACAGCGTATTCAAGTCTATTCTGAACTGGCTCACCAACGCAAGCAGATCATCGCCCGAGCTATAAGTCTCGTAGGTAAGGATCGCATTGTATTCGCTTAATACCGTGTTGTAAAGCGTCCATTCCGGCCCGGTTTCTTCATACTGCCGGTAGCCGCCCACAGGCGTGGAAGCCGGCGCAGGCACAGGCGTCGGAGCAGGCGTGGGAGTCGGTGTAGGCGTCGGCGTGGGTTCTGTTCCTTCCGTGGGCTCACCTTCGCCGGATGGCGGCGTAGGAGTCGGCGTAGGCGCCGGCGTGAGTACGGGCGCAGGCGTGGGCGTCGGTTTGGGTTGCTTACTTGCATCTGCTTCGAGTATGCCCCTCACCTTGTCGATCTTGGGCAGCGCGACCTCCGCAAAATGCTGCGCCTGCATCTGCCCCCAGAGCAGCTTCGCGGCGTCCATCATGTAGTCCGTACGCTTGGACACTTCAATGCCATACACGTCACGCATGATCTTGAGGCGATTGGTCTGGTCGGTGATGATGAAATTCCAGTTGAATATGTTTTTGGACGAACCTTTCATCGAGTACATCGAAATATCCTCGCTGTCAACGCCGTACGCGTACCACGCGAGCGCTGCGATCTGGTTGAACGACAGATTGTAATACAGGTTGCCCTTAAACGCGGTGATCAAATCCGGTATACCCGCGAGCAGCCCATTGTTCTTAATCTTTTCAAATATTGCGATGAGCATTTTTTTCTGCCGGATGACGCGGTTCGCATCGGTTGCCTGGCTCTTGTCCTCCATGTGCTCCTTCTTGCGCACACGCATGTAATCGAGCACCGCCTGTCCGTCCATGTGCTGAAAACCCTTTGTGTATTTGCGGCCTGCATTATCAAACGAAATATCGAGATCGTAGTCCACACCGCCTATCGCATCGACGAGGCCCTTAACGGCGTTCATATCCACCGCGAAGTATTTATCGATCTGAATCGTATCACCCAGCATCCATTCCGCGGCATCGCAGACCTTCTCGAATGCCGAAGCGTTGGGCCAGCCGCCGCCGCAGTCGACCGCCGCGTTTAGCTTGTAGATACCTTCCACGCCGGGTATTTTGGCATAGGTGTCGCGCGGCAGCGATATCATGCTGACTTTGCCCGTTTCCTTATTGATGGAGAGCACAATCATCACGTCCGCGTGAAACGCCTTCTTGCCGCTCCAAGTGTCGCGTTCTACCGAATGATCCACGCCGATGAGCATGATGTTGACAAAATTTGTGTTCAGAATCTCCATATCCGCCTTCGAAAGCAGCACTTCCTCCGGGTTCGGCGTAGGCGTCGCCACCGCTTCACCGCTGGCGGCCGGCGCGCTCGGTTTCGTACCCGGCTGCGTCGCAGTCGGCACGGGACTATTAGAATCGCCGGGGTTAAACTGAGCGAGCGGATCGGAAATAATGGTGTATGCCCATACCCCGGCAACGATCAGCAGCGCCGCGACAGTGCAGATCACCGTGAGTACGATCGCCTTTTTCTTTGTGCTCCACGGCTTCTTCTGTTTCGGAATTTTATTATTCACGAGCATTACTTTTTTCGGCTTTAATTCCGCGCTCTCGAACGCCATGGGATCCTGTCTTTCAGCCGGGACATGGCGGCCTCCGGTTTTCTTGCCGTTGTTTTTTCCTTTTCCATCCCCAAATAAGCCACCCATTATTATTATGTCTCTCCATTTCCCCCGTAATAACTGAAGCCAGGCGCTTCGCCTGGCGTCTATTGTATAGTCTTTATAACCGCACTATGTAATACGGAAATTAGCACATCAGCCCGGTTTTTGCAAGCGCTTCAGTGCAAAAGTTACAATTTGTGTACAAACACAAACGTGTATCCGCATAGATTCCTATGTTTTTTTATATGGCTTAGACGCTGCCGCCGTATGAATTGTTCCGCGCTAATGATATAATGGTAATAATTAATAAGCAATTCAATGCGGTTGCATATATCGTTTTTTAATCGTAAAAGGAGGAAAACATGTCAAAGATCGAACTGGTGCGTCAGGAAATGATGAAGGCGCTTAAAGCGGGGGACGCCGCGCGCAAGGAGGCGCTTTCGCTGCTGCTCTCGGCGCTCAAGAAAAAGGCCATCGACAAGCGCGCCGACTTAACCGAGGATGAAGAGAACGCGGTGGTTTATAAGGAGATCAAGGTAGCGCAGGAGGCCATCGATACCGCGCCCGCGTCGCGCATGGACATCATCGAAGAGAACAAACTCAAAATCAGCGTCTATTCGGATTTCGCACCCCAGCGCATGGGCGAAGGCGAAGTGAGAGAGGCGATTCGCGGCGTAATCCGCGATCTTTGCATAGAGAAGCCAGTGCCGCAGGACAAGGGGCGCATCATGAAATCCGTAATGCCGCTGCTAAAGGGCAAGGCTGACGGCGCGGTCATCAACAAGGTGGTGGAGGAGCTCATGCGCGGCTGAGCCGCGCGCAATCTGTGCCAATGCGCACGCGATACAGGCTTTCTTTACCCACTGCGGCATAGACTGATTGATTATCCGGCATTTTTTGTCGCGCAGTACAAAGGCAGCCGGGCGCGAATACGGCTTCTCGCCGGAGGACGTTGAGCGGTGCGCTCCGCAGTGACAAAACACTTGAATAATCTACTGCCATGCCCCTTTCCTATCGGCAGGGAAATAATTTTTTCCGAATATGGGGAGTAAATATGATTAAAACTGCCGGGGGAGTTAAGATCCCTTTTCCCGAGAGAATTCACGAGAAATACATCTCAGGTAAGGACTATATCCGTTTCAATATCAGCTTCGAGAAATTGGAGCCGCTATTTCACGATTTTCTGGACGGGTTAAACGAGCCGGTTTTTCTCATTCTTCATGTACCTCTTAACCAGAAGCAAGAGGAGAAACTGCAAACAACGGAAAAACGGTCGATCCATTCTGAGATACTATATCTTGACGGGCAAACCAAAAAGCAAATTACTGAAATTCTTGATACTTACGGTCAGTTGCTGTTTAACGACGGTATGTCCAAGATGGGGGTGGCTTCCCATAACAACGGTGATGAGATATTTATTCAGAAATATAAGGTTGTTGCGATATATAGCAAAAACATTGAACGATATGCATTTTTGATGAAAAAATACAATATCGAAAAAACAAACAGGCTGATAACTCCGTGGGATACCTTTTCGCCTGAGCATCCCGGCAGATGTAACAGAGTAACATTTAACGATATGGATGTTTACGATGTCGTTGAAAAGTTAAAAGAACAAGGGCTGTATCAGTCCAAAATTGTGGAGGATTGAACAAAGCTTTCTCACCCGATATACTTCCTCACCCTTAATCTCGCCCCCACGCCCTCGGCGATTCCGCGGCACTTCTCGATTTCGTCCTGCCCGATCACGTCCACGACGGAGAGCACAGTGTCTATGCCCTGTGCCACGCAGCTTTTCGCGAAGTCCAGCAGGTGCGCGTAAGCCTCCTCGCCGTAGGCGCTGCGGCACAGCTCGTCGTAGTGCTTTGCGTCGCTGGCATTGAGGCTGATCGAAACGATATCGATGAGGCCTTTCAGCTTCGGCGCGATGTCCCCGCCCGCAAAGGCGCTGCCCTGCCCGTTGGTATTGAGGCGGATATGCGACCCGCGCGATTTTAAGTATGCCGCGACCTCCAGCAGCGCGGGGAGGCGCATCGTGGGCTCGCCGAGGCCGCAGAACACGATCTCGCGCACGTCCGCCTCATCTTCAAGCAAGGCAATCACTTCCTGCGCTGAGGGCTCTTTGCTGAGCCGCAGGTGGTACCCGCCCACGCCGTCGTGCGTATTGCGCACGCAAAACGTGCAGTCGTTTGTGCACCGGTTGGTCAGGTTGATGTAGAGGGCTTCGCCCAGACGGTAGATATACGTATCGCTCATTTTATATTAAAAAGTCCTTTTGCGTTTTCGATGTTGATATCGCACATTTCCTCAAACGATATGCCCTTGAGCTCCGCGAGCTTAAGCAGCACATAGCGCACATTGCTTGGGTCGTTGCGGCGTCCCCTCACCGGCTCCGGCGACAAATACGGGCAGTCGGTTTCGGCCATAAGGCGGTTTAGTGGCACGATGGCCGCGGCTTCCGTGACCTTGCGTGCATTTTTAAACGTGACCGAACCCGTGAACGAAACGTGCAGCCCCAGCCCCAGGCAGATTTGTGCAGTCTCCGCGCTGCCCGAAAAGCAGTGCATCACGCCGCGCAGCCCCTGATAACCGCGCAATATAGAAAGCGCGTCCTGCGTCGCTTCGCGCATGTGGATGACTACGGGCAGATCCAGCTTTTCCGCCAGCTCCAGCTGGCTTGCGAACACCTCGCGCTGCACGTTGCGCGGGGAAAAGTCGTAGTAATAGTCGAGCCCGATTTCGCCTATGGCCGCCACCTTGGGGCGCTGTGCAAGCCCCGTCAGCCGCTCGATGTAATCCCCCGGCGCTTCCGCCGCATCGTGCGGGTGTACGCCTACGGCGGCATAGATATAATCCGTTTGTTCCGCCAAACGTTGCGCCTTATAACTGGACTCCAAGTCCGTTCCGATCTCGATAAGGTTCTCTATCCCCTGCCCCGGCAGCGCGGCAATCAGCGTTTCCCGGTCTTCGTCGAACTTGTCGGATAGCAGGTGCGCATGGGTATCCAGCAGCTTCACGATATGTGCGCTCCGGAAGGCAGCCCACCTTCGATGGTCACGAGCTTAAGTACGCCGTCCGCCTCCGCCGCCAGCAGCATACCCTGGCTTTCGATGCCGAATAACTTGGCGGGTTTTAGGTTCGATACGACGACAATGGTTTTACCGATCATTTCTTCCGGGCTGTACCACTTGCGAATGCCCGATACGATCTGGCGCGTTTCATCGCCCACATCCACCTGCATTTTAATCAGCTTCTCGCTGCCCTCCACCGCGATGGCTTCCTTCACGATGCCTACCTTAAGCTGCACCTTCTTAAAGTCGTCGTAAGTGATGATGCCTTCGGGCGTTTCCTCGCCTTTGGCCGGCGTTTCTTTCTTCTTATCCACGGAAGGCGCTTTTTTCTGCTTCTGCAGCGTGCGGTTGTCGGAGATCGCTTCGAGCTCCTCCAGCTCCTTATTAATGTCGATGCGCGGGAATATCGGTTCGGTCTGCTTAACCTTCAGGCCGCAGGCAATGCGCCCGAACGAAGAGACGCTCTCCCACGAGACCTGCGATTCGCTGTCGATGCCGAGGATATCCTGTACGCGCTTCGCCGTACCCGGTATAAACGCCGTCAGCAGCACCGAAACGATGCGCAGCCCCTCCGCGAGATGGTACATCACGCCTGCAAGCTGCGCTTTTTTCGCCTCGTCCTTGGCGAGTATCCACGGCGCGGTTAAGTCGACGTATTTGTTGAGCGTGCCGACAAAACTCCATATTTCCATGAGCGCATCGGGCAGGCGCAGCGCGTCCATGTGCGCCTCCACCGCGGCAGCGAGGCCTGCGCCCTGTTTCTCCACCGCTTCGTCATGCTCCGTAGTTACAAAACGCGACGGCACGATTCCGCCCGTGTATTTTATAATCATTGCGGCGGTGCGCGATACGAGGTTACCGAGATCGTTGGCGAGGTCGCTGTTGGTTCTGGTCAGCAGCGCTTCGCTGGAATACAATCCGTCTGCGCCAAACGGCACCTCGCGCAGCAGGAAGTAGCGCACCGCGTCCACGCCATAGCGCTCGATGAGCTTCACGGGGTCTACCACGTTGCCCTTGGATTTGCTCATCTTGCCGCCCTCAAGCATCAGCCAGCCGTGGCCGAAAACTTTTTTTGGCAATGGCAAATCCAGCGCCATCAGCAATATCGGCCAGATGATCGTATGGAACCGCACAATCTCCTTGCCCACCAGTTGCACGTCCGCAGGCCAGTACCGATCCAGCTTTGAATCGTCGTCCGTAAGATACCCCAAAGCCGAAATGTAATTGGACAGCGCGTCGATCCAGACGTACACGACGTGTCCGGGATCAAAATCCACCGGTATGCCCCACTTAAAGGACGTGCGCGAAACGCATAAGTCCTCCAGCCCCGGCAGCAGAAAGTTGCTGAGCATCTCGTTGCGGCGGCTTTCGGGCTGTATAAAATCCGGATGCGCACCGATATACTGTATCAGCCGATCCGCGTATTGGCTCATTTTAAAGAAGTAGGCCTCTTCCTTCGCGCGTTCCACGCTACGTCCGCAGTCGGGGCATTTGCCATCCACAAGCTGGCGCTCCAGCCAATACGCCTCGCACGGCGTACAATACCAGCCCTCGTACTCGCCTTTATAGATATCGCCCTGGTCGAAAAGCTTCTTAAATATCTTCTGTACGGTTTTCACATGCCGTTCATCGGTCGTGCGAATAAAATCGTCGTTGCTGATCTCCATGGTATCCCATAGCTTACGGATGCCCTCGACGATGCCATCCACGTATTCCTTGGGCGCTTTCCCCGCCGCTTTAGCCACACGCTCTATCTTTTGCCCGTGTTCGTCGGTACCGGTTAAAAACATGACGTCATAGCCCGTCTGGCGTTTGAAACGCGCGAGTGCGTCGGCCGCAACGGTTGTATACGAATGCCCGATGTGCAGCTTATCGCTCGGATAATAGATGGGCGTCGTAATATAATACTTCTTCATTAAACTCTCCCCGTATCAGATATCTTGTGTATTAGAATAGTTTTCCGGCACTCTTTTGTCAAGAAGAACAGCGGTCTTGGCCAAGTCCTGTAATGATGCAGATAAATCCATTACAGCCAATCATGCGGTAAATCATACTGCGGAAAATCTTTTTTTGCAGATTATAAATCTTTTTGTTCAAATTTACCGAATAATCGTTTATAATAGATTTTGGTTTTCCGGTCGTACATGAAAACTATATTCTGTATGCATCAAATCCTGTAATATATTGTTTACCCCGATTATGAGCCATTAAGCGCAGCATCAAATATTGCATGGAAAGTGAAGTAGTATGGCCCAGTCGAAGTCATCGGATCTAAAGTCATCACGGCTGCTGCCCGACGCCAAGCGATTATTTATCGTTTCGGCCTCAGCGGTCCTCGGTTTAATATTCATTTATTTTATCATATTCGTGATCGATTTTTCCGCGGATACACCAAGCGTGCTCAAAGAT
>CAZLRM010000043.1:0-10470 GCA_964561895.1 uncultured Christensenellaceae bacterium
TCGCCCAAGGGGGAGCCGTGGCACGATGCCTTGCCCTGCACCGCGGGGCAGCCGTAGCCGATAGCGGTGTTGATGATGATGATGGAAGGTTTATTTTTCTCGGACTTGGCCATGGAGATGGCTTTGTCGATCGCGCCGATATCCTCGTTGCCGTCGGCGACGGTAAGCACCTGCCAGCCGTACGCTTCGAAACGCTTCGCGACGTCCTCGTCGAAAGCAAAATCCGTTTCGCCCTCGATGGTGATCTTGTTGCGGTCGTAGAGTAATATCAGCTTGCCGAGCTTCAATGTGCCAGCGAGCGAGCACGCTTCGGAAGCGACGCCCTCCATGAGGCAGCCGTCGCCCGACAGCGCGTAGGTGTAGTGGTCTACGAGCGGGTAACCATCCTTGTTGAACATCGCGGCAAGGTGCGTCTCCGCCATCGCCATACCCACCGCGTTCGCGATGCCCTGGCCCAGCGGGCCGGTCGTCGTCTCGATGCCGGGGATGTGGTTATACTCGGGATGCCCTGCGGTTCGTGCGCCATACTGGCGGAAATTTTTAAGGTCTTCAAGCGTGGCCGGATAACCGAACACGTGCAGCAGGGAATAAAGCAGCATGGAAGCGTGCCCTGCAGACAGCACAAAACGGTCGCGGTTTGCCCACGAGGGGTTTTTCGGGTTATGCTTTAAATGCCGCGACCAGAGCGTATATGCCATGGGCGCGGAGCCCAAAGGCAGCCCCGGATGGCCGCTGTTGGCCTTCTGTATGCCGTCGGCGGCCAGCAAACGGATCGTGTTGATAGACAGCCTGTCAATATTGTTCATCATTTTCCTCCATTAAAATATGGTTACGGCTGCGCCGTAAAATTTCGCTGATACTCAGATCATTATAAAGGATTTGGCGTGTCGATACAACCCGAAAACGAAAACTCGTACAGTTGTTTAGCTGTTTTAATTTACCGGCGGCGCTGGGACAGCATGAAAAAACGCAGCACGTTGAGCAATGCGACCAAAGTCGCGGCGACATATGTCAGCGCTGCGGCGGAGAGCATCTGCTTCGCGCCGTAAAGCTCCTCTTCGGTGAGCGAGTCCGTTTCGGTAAGCGCTGCAAGCGCCCGCTTGGACGCGTTGTACTCCACGGGCAGCGTGACCACCTGAAACGCGAATATACCAAGGAAGATGTATACCGCGACCTGTACCGCGCCCGTAAAGCCGAGCCACAGCCCGAGTATCAGCACCGGCCACAAAAGGTACGATACGGCGCTGACGACCGGCGCCATCACGCTGCGAATGCGCAGCGGAATATAGCCCTCGTGGTGCTGCAGCGCGTGGCCGGTTTCGTGTGCGGCGATCGCGACCGCTGCGATGGTGCGGCCCATGTAGCTGCTTTCCGAGAGGTTCAGCGTGCGTTTTCGCGGATTGTAATTATCCGAAAGCCTGCCGCCCGAAACATCGAGCTGTACGTCGCCGATACCGTTATCCGAGAGTATGCGCCATGCCGCTTCGCTGCCCGACATTCCCGATAATACGGGAATCTCCGAATACGTGTCGTACGCGCGGTTTACCCTCGACTGCGCCCACATCGCGGCGATGATGCCCGGGATGATCAGAAATATCGTCCAGTCCCAGTAAAAGCCTCCCCACATGCCCGTCATAGTACACCTCTGTTTACGTAGTGTGTGCGCACGGCAGGCCGCATATGCAGCGCCGCCGCCGCGCGATCAAAGCAGAGCCTTGCGACGATACCCGTGAGCGCGCCCGAAACCGCGCCCACCGCGATGAGTATGAACGCGTAGTAAAATAAACGCGTTTCTCCCGTGGTCAGCACCGCGACGCATACCTGTGCGGCGTTGTGCGTGACCGCCCCCAGCATCGAAACGCCCGCGATGGTGAGCGGCTTTATCCCCTTAAGCGCTGCGTACATCACGAGCGTGGATAAAAGCGCGCCGGGCGCGGAGTATAGGAACACCGAAAGGCCTCCCGAAAACAGCGAAGCGAGCAGCGTGCGCAGCAGCGCGAGAAAAAGCGCCGCGGGCAACGAAAAGTAGCAAAGCAGAAACATCGATACGATGTTGGCAAGCCCGAGCTTTACGCCGGGGATGGGCACGGGCACGAGCGCGCCCAGCATGCTCTCCGTTACGGCGAGCGCCAGCGAAAGTGCGAGCAGCGCGCCTAAAAGCGCCGTTTTGCGCGCGGGGGAAGCAGAGTCAGTTCGCAATCGCATCCACCCCGCTTTCTCCCAGAATCGTGATGGAAACACGGTTGGGCAGGCAGGCTGCCGTGTCGCCCGGGTATTTAAGCCAGCCAGAGTGCACGCATTCCTGGTGCGGGCAATCCGACCCGATGAACGCAACCGCGCCATTCTTTACCTGAATTACGGTATCTCCCACGGAAAATGTCTGATCGGTATATAGAGATACTTCTTTCATGATCTCGCCGTTTTGCCGGATAATGGCCGTTTGGGCTTCGCCGCCGCCCGACATCAAAGCGATGCCCCCCGCTGCGATGAGAAGCAGTATGATGAAAAGTATGATATCAGCTTTGGAGAACAAAGTTTTCATTGGTAATCTCGATGCTCCCTTTGAGTCCGTCCGTTACGTATACCTTATTATCCTTCGTGACAAAAACCGCTTCCGCGTCGTCCAGCGACTGCGCAAACTCAATGCCGTCATCCAATCCCATCACGAAAAGCGCCGTGGAAAGCGCGTCCGCTTTTGTGCTGCTTTGGCATACCACCGTGACGGCGGTAAGGCCGTTTTCCACCGGATACCCTGTTTTTGGATCGAACAGGTGGTGGTACGTAACGCCGCCGCTTTCAAAGCACCGCTCGTATACACCCGATGTGACGACAGAGGTATTATGCACATAAACCACCGCAAAATAGTCGTTTTCTCTGCCGGAGGGGTCGCGCAGGCCGATGCGATAATCGCTGCCATCCGCCTTTTCCCCGTACGCGTAGATGTTGCCGCCAAGGTTTAAAAGCGCGGTCTTAACGCCATGCTTTTTGTATATCTGCGCTGCGAGGTCGGCGGCAAAGCCTTTGCCGATACCGCCGAGGTCAAGCATCATGCCCTGCCGTGCCAGCTTCGCCGTCGTCCCGTCAATCGTGACGCCCGTATAATCCACGCGTTTTACGGCCTCGGCCAGTTCATCCACGGAGGGTACGCGCGGATTGCCTGAAATATCCCAAAGCGAGGATACCGGGCCGATGGCGGGGTTGAACATGCCGCCTGTCAGTGATGCCAAGGAAAGCGCTTTTTGCAGCGCGTCCGCGGTCTCTGGCGAGACCTGCGCGCCCCGCGGCGCAGCGGTATTGACAGCGTAAAGATCGGAACCTTCGTTCATCGACATCTCGATCGTCACGCGAATCAGCATCGCGCTCACCTCGTCTGCGGCGGTTTGCGCGCTGCCGCCCGCCACCTGCTGCGTGCAGATCGTATCGAGCGCAAAATATTCGCCCGAGACCTGCGTATCTTTTGCAGCTGCGCAGCCGCAAGCGATAGCGGTGATCAATATTGCGGCGGTTATCAGAAGTAAAAATCGCTTCATACCGCTATTATAGGTTTTTGTGCCTCGTGGCGCAACCCGCATCAAACGAATCGGGAACAACGAGGCTGTTATTAATGAAAAACATATCGTAAAAAAATGTGAATAATATGAAAGCCGATTGACAACATAAGCGAAAATCATGTATAAGTATGTAAGTACTTGCTTACATTGAGGGAGGCAGAATGGAGAACACGCACGAAAAAATCATTGCCGCCGCGCGCGAGCTGTTTGAGAAGAACGGTTTTGCCGCTACCACCACCAAGGAGATCGCGGATCTTGCGGGCGTGAGCGAAGTAACGCTATTCCGCCATTTTACCACAAAGCGCGCGCTGTTTGAAGAGACGCTCCACAGCTGCATCCATCTTTATAAGGTGGATGAATATATCGAACAAAATGCGGCATATGACCTGGAAATCGACCTTAGAAACATCGCACGCAACATGATGGAGACCTACAGCAACAACGCCCCGCTGCTTCGTATGATCATGCGCGATAAGTTCCGTGAATCGCAGCCCGAAAAAATGTTCAAGAAGAATGAGCATGGCGCGGAAAACCGACTGCTTGAGTACTTTACCACCATGAAGAGGATAGGACGGCTTGGCCCCGACCCCAAAATGGCGATCAAGTTCTACATGACGAATCTGACGGGTTATTATATGCGGAACCTGTTTGCGGAGTCGCGGGGCATAAGCCTAAACGACGAGGATTATCTTGACTGGATGCTGGGCGCGATAATATCTGTGCTCAAACCGCAATAAAAATATAGACTGAGCGTCTATAAAATAGATTACAAACGGAAGGAAGACCCATGTTAAAACTATTCAAATACCTTAAACCGTATAAGTGGCAGGCACTGCTCATCGTACTGCTTACTACTGTACAGTCGCTTGCGCAGCTTTATCTGCCCAACCTGATGTCGGACATCGTCAACAAGGGTATTGTGGGAAAGGATATTGCGCTGATTGTGACGATCGGGCTTGAGATGCTTGGCGTTTCGCTGCTGGCTATCGCCGCGACGATCGCATCGCAGCTGTTTGCTTCGCGCACGGCGGTGGGCTTTGCCAAGGATCTGCGCCATGACATATTTGCCTCGGTCCAAGGCTATTCGCTGAACGAATTTGACCAGATCGGCACGGCCTCGCTGATTACGCGTTCCACCAACGACGTGACGCAGATACAGAACGTGATGGTGATGATTTTGACCATGCTGCTTTCCGCGCCGATCACGGCGGCAGGCGGCATCATCATGGCGCTGCAAAAGGACGCGGGGCTTTCCTGGCTGATCATCGTAATCATCGTCGCCATGTCGGCAATCGTACTGGTGATCGCGATGAGGGCGATGCCGCTGTTCAAATCGATACAAAAGAAGATCGACCGCGTGAACCTTGTGCTGCGTGAGAGCCTGACCGGTATCCGCGTGATCCGCGCTTTTAACAAAGCGGAGCATGAGCAGCAGCGTTTTGACGACGCCAACAAGGATTTGACCGCTACGTCGGTTTCCGCTTATCGATGGATGAGCGTGATGTTCCCCGCGATTATGCTGGCGATGAATATTGCGACAGCGGCGATACTGTGGTTCGGCGGCCTTCGGGTGGACGTGGGGGAAACCACGGTGGGCAATCTCATGGCGTTCCAGCAATACGTGATTCAGATCATGTTCGCGCTGATTACGGGAACGATGATGTTTGTAATGCTTCCGAGAGCCTCCGCGGCGGCGGAACGCATCAATGAGATTTTTTCGCTGAAGCCCTCCGTCGTCGACACCGCTCTGGCGGCGCCGCAGACGACCCGGCGCGGTTGTGTGGAATTTAAGGACGTCAGCTTTAGTTATCACGGCGCGGAGGAGCCTGCGGTATGCGGAATCACGTTCAGCGCCCGGCCGGGGGAAATCACCGCGATCATCGGCAGTACGGGCAGCGGCAAATCCACGCTCGTGAAGCTGATCCCGCGGTTTTATGACGCGACAGAGGGGCAGGTTATGCTCGACGGCGTTGATGTGAAGGATTACCCGCAATCTGCGCTGCGCAAAAAAATCGGTTTTGTACCGCAGAAAACAAGCCTCATGAGCGGCACGATCGCGCACAATATCCGTTACGGCAAAGACGACGCGACAGACGGGGAGATTTGGAAAGCGCTTGAGATCGCGCAGGGGGGCGATTTCGTATCTGAGACGGAAGGCGGCCTTGAGGGGGCGGTTGCGCAGGACGGCACGAATTTCTCGGGCGGCCAGAAGCAACGCCTGTCCATCGCACGCGCGCTCGTGCGCAAACCGGAGGTATACATTTTCGACGACAGCTTCTCGGCGCTCGACTTTAAAACCGACGCAAAGCTGCGCCGCGCGCTGATGAAAGAGATCGGAAACGCTACGGTTTTTATCGTTGCGCAGCGTGTAAGCACCGTGATGAACGCAGACAACATACTCGTGCTGGATGAGGGCAGGATCGTCGGGCAGGGCAAACATAAAGAGCTTATGGAGAGCTGCGGGGCGTACCGCGAGATCGTATCGTCTCAGCTCTCATTGGAGGAACTGGTATGAGTGAAGACAGCAAAAATGCGGCGGGAAAAGGAATGCCAATGAGCGGCGGAAGACCGCGCAGGGGCGGGGGCCCGGGCGGGCCGGGACACGGTATGCCGATTGAAAAAGCAAAGGATTTTAAGGGTGGCCTAAAAAGGCTGGTATCCTATTTGGGCGCTCACAGGGCTGCGCTGATTTTTGTGACGGTTTTGGCGATCGGCAGCACGGTATTTTCGATATTCGGCCCTAAAATTCTGGGCAATGCGATCACCGAGCTTTTTAAGCCTACTATGGCTAAAATGGAGGCATTTTCCGATCTGAAGGAGATACTGCCCGAAGATGTGGTGGATTCGATCAGCAACGGTGAGGTCAAACCGGAAGACATTATGACGGTGATTCAGGAAAATGCCGATATGACCAAGCCGGAGAATAAGGCGATACTGCAGAAGGCATACCAGCAGTATCGGGATGTGAGCGTGCTTAAGATCAATTTTAACGAAGTGGCGCGTATACTTATCCTCGTGCTGATACTGTATGCTGTCAGCGGTATTGCGTCTTTCATCATGAATTTCGTGATGGCTAAGACATCGCAAAGTATCGTTTATAACATGAGAAGACAGGTGGACGAAAAGCTATCAAGGCTGCCGCTCAAGTACTTTGACGGACACACGCACGGCGAAATACTCTCCCGCGTAACCAACGATATCGACACCGTTTCAACGACGCTGTCTCAGGGGCTGACGCAGGTAATAACGTCGGTTACGATGGTGATCGGCATCGTCGCGATGATGTTCACGATATCTTGGCTGATTACATTGGTTTGCCTGCTCGTGCTCCCTTTAAGCTTCTTCCTCGTGCAGTTTATTGTGAAGCGGTCGCAGAAGTATTTCCGCGGCCAGCAAAAGGAGATCGGCCATATCAACGGGCATGTGGAGGAAATGTACGGCGGGCATCTTGTCATCAAGGCGTTTGGCAGGGAAGAAGACAGCGTCAAAACGTTCGACGAGATCAACGAACGGCTGTATAAAGTGGGCTGGAAGGCGCAGTTCCTCTCGGGCATCATGATGCCGGCAGTCAACTTTATCAGCAATCTGTCGTATGTACTCGTATGCGTCGTGGGAGGCATCATGGTGATTAACGGCAGAATCACGGTCGGCGATGTGCAGGCGTTTATACAGTATTCGCGCCGGTTCACGCAGCCGATTACGCAGGTCGCGCAGATTGCCAACGTGCTGCAGTCTACCGTCGCCGCGGCGGAGCGCGTGTTTGAGGTGCTTGACGAACCCGAAATGCCTGCGGACAGCCATGAAAACGTGATCTCGTACCCAAAAGGCGCGGTGAAATTCGATCATGTGTCTTTCGGATACAATGAGGGAGTTAGCATTATTAAGGACATGAATCTCGACGTGAGGCCGGGCGACGTTGTCGCCATTGTGGGGCCGACGGGTGCGGGCAAGACGACGCTGGTGAACCTGCTGATGCGCTTCTACGACGTGGACAGCGGCAGCATCAGCGTGGACGGTGTGGACATCCGCACGCTGCCGCGCGAAGACCTGCGCAGGCAGTTCGGCATGGTGTTGCAGGATACGTGGCTTTTCGGCGGTACGATCCGCGAGAATATCCGCTACGGCAAGGAGGGTGCGACGGACGAGCAGATCGTGCGGGCGGCGAAGATGGCGCATGCCGATCATTTTATCCGCACGCAGCCTCAAGGCTACGATACGGTGCTCAACGAAGAAGCCTCGAATATATCGCAGGGCCAGCGGCAGCTCATCACGATTGCGCGCGCGCTGCTTGCGGACCCGCCGGTGCTGATACTCGACGAGGCGACAAGCAGCGTGGATACGCGTACTGAGGCGTATATCCAGAATGCGATGATCGAGCTCATGAAGGGCAGGACTAACTTTGTAATCGCGCACCGGCTTTCCACGATCAAAAACGCTTCGACAATACTCGTGATGAACGAAGGGCGTATCATCGAACAGGGCAGCCATGAGGCGCTGATGAGTAAGAACGGGTTCTACGCCGATCTTTACAACAGCCAGTTTATTGGCAGCGAAGCGGTTTAGCAGTACCCGGAATATGAGCAAAGAGATTTTATAAAAAGTTACCTCAGATTGATGACAAAGCCGTCTTCATGGGTTATTGAAAAGAAAGTGTTGCGGTATCCTGACAGAAACATGCCTTTCTCGGGCCGCCCGAGAAAGGCAATATAAAAGACGGGTACCGTACATAAAAGCCGCTGCAAATGAAGTTTGCCGGCGGATTGAGACAGCTTCAATAAAGAAGTTGTCTTTTTAATTCTATAATCTATAATGAAGGGTATGAACAAACGATGGTGGATTACGACAGTCTTGATCATATCCGCTGCGATGCTTGCCGCCTGCGGCAGCGCGGAAACAATGGGGCTGCAGGCTGCGGCTTCCGCTGCTGATACGGCGCCCGCAACCGCTGCGGCAGCCGCGGTATATCCCGTGCCGACGACCGAGCCTGATGTACCCGCCGCGCCTGTGCCGACGACAGCGCCGGACGAAATGGTTCAGGCGGCACAATTGCCGGATGATGAAACCGAGACGGCGGGTGAATCGCCTGTCAGCACAATAATTAAGGTGCGGGACGGCGATACGCTGCGCCGCGATATCATACCGCAGATTATCTCTGCGGTGGATATGCCCGAGCGGTACGTCGAGGATGCTCTCTCACAGGCGCAGAGTGAGCTGATCAGTGAAGACGCGTCAGGCTACGCGCGCATGGAGGGCATCATACCGCCCGGAAGCTATGATATCAGCGGCATGACGCTGAGCGAATGCGTGCAGATGTGGATTTCAAAAGCGGAAAAGCGCTATAAGCGCATTAACGGGCGGGTGTGGAACCAAAACAACCTGACAGCGGCGGAGCGGATGATACTGGCATCCATCGTAGAGGGCGAGACGGTGCTTTCAGATGATGACGAGTACGCCGTAGCGGCGGCTTTATTAAACCGGCTGGCTGCAAACGACAGGTTGTGCAGCGACGCGACGGTGGAATACGCGCTGGGCTTTGAGCGGCCATACCTGACAAGCAAAGACATCGAAACGGACAGCTCATATAATACGTATGCGGTAAGTACGCTGCCGCCCGGTCCGATCTGCTGCATGGACGACCAGAGCCTCAGGGTCGCCTGCACAAAGGCGAAGAATAAAAGTACGTACTATTTCTTCTACGATTATGCAAAGGGAAAAATCTACAGGTATTCGATCTATGAAGATTATATATCGGCGGAGAAAGAATCTGCGGCGCGCTTCGACGAAACGTTTGATATCGGGCGCAACGCCATCATCGATAAGCGCGCGTTCTTCGGTAAATAAAAAAGTTCACGACGGGTTCACAATCAGTAAAGAGTGAATCGTATTGACGTTTGGTATAATATTTGATAATATAACGTAGGACTTAAAGCGGAGGCCACGGCCCCTGCTTTTTTAATCTGGGAAACGGAGAATGAAAAATGCCGGGTATCGCAGTATTTGGCGCGCAGTGGGGAGACGAAGGGAAAGGCCGCTTTGTGGACTTTTTGGCCGCGGAGGCCGATATGGTCGTACGCTATCAGGGCGGCAACAATGCCGGCCACACGATTAAAGTGGGCGGCAAGGTGTTTAAGCTGCACCTGATTCCCGCGGGTTCGCTCTACGACGGGAAACCCTGCGTAATCGGCAACGGCGTCGTAATCGACCCGGGCGCATTGCTCGAGGAGATCGATCTGCTGGAAAAACAGGGCGTTTCTCTAAGCAAGCTTTTTATTTCCGACCGCGCGCATATGGTGATGCCATACCACTGCGTGCTCGACGGACTTTCGGAGGACAGCCTCGGTGAGGCGCAGATCGGCACGACGAAGCGGGGCATCGGGCCATGCTATACCGACAAGGCGGCGCGCGTAGGCCTTCGTATGTGCGATCTGCTTTCGGACAGCTTTCCGGCCAAACTTAAAACCGCGCTGGATCAGAAGAACGAGCTGCTAGTGAAGATTTACGGCAAGCAGCCGCTCGATTACGACGCGATGTTGAATAAGTTTACGGGATATAAGAAGCGGCTTGCACCCTACATCTGCGATACGTCGCTGGTTTGCTATGACGCTTTCAGGCAGGGTAAGAAGCTGCTGTTTGAGGGCGCACAGGGCATGCTGCTTGATATTGACTTTGGCACCTACCCGTTTGTGACCTCGTCGCACCCGATTTCGGGCGGCGTGAGCACGGGTGTGGGGCTGCCGCCCGCGGCGGTCAGCGAGGTAGTGGGCGTTGTGAAGTCGTATACCACGCGCGTGGGCAAGGGGCCGTTTGTAACGGAGCTTATAAACGAAACGGGCGATTTTATACGCGAGCGCGGGCAGGAATACGGCGCGACGACGGGGCGCCCGCGGCGCTGCGGCTGGCTCGATCTCGTGATCGTAAA
>CAZLRM010000044.1:0-1775 GCA_964561895.1 uncultured Christensenellaceae bacterium
TCAGCTACGGCGACCCGGATTACGGCAACCCGGATGCGCAAGGTCCTCCCTGCGGATGCGACAAGCCAAGATGGCTGCAGTGCACCATCTGCGGGCAGGAAAAGGAACTATAGTGTTGGGGCTGACAGAATGTTGGCACAAGCTCAGAGAAGCATGCCAGCTTCGGAAGGTGGAAAAACAGAAGACAGTCAGCGCCTGAGGTACATGTGGCGCAAAAGTCCGTACGAGGATGTGCGCTTTGAGATTATCAATAAGCTGCAGACCAGGGCTACATGGCGGTGATCGCGCGGGGCGATCCGAGCAGCAGCGTGCGCGCCGAGGCGGTAAAGCGGCTGGAGGATAAAGCGCTGCTTCGGCACATCTCCCTGACGGACAGCAGCGATTTTGTGCGTGCAATGACGCAGTCGTACTTTAAATATGAAGGGCCCGAGCCGTGGCTTACGGCGGACGATGACGAGGAGTTAAGGCAGATGATTATTGGTTATCTGATAAATCACACTTCTTATACAAACGAACAGTGTGAGGCAGAGGGGGAGAACGTATGAGCACGATTAAAGAAATTTCCGTATTCTGCGCCGCATGCGGCCGACCGAGCGAGCAGACGCAACTGACATCATTCAGCACGTTTTATGGGCCCGATCTCGATTTCCGTCCCGCCGAGATGCTGCGTTCTACGATGCGCTACTGGATCATGGCATGCCCGTATTGCGGCTATGCCGCGGAGGATATCGGCAAGTGGCAGCGCGTCGCGCGCAATACGCTGGAACGGCTTTACTTGAGTGCGGACAAGGCGCTTCCCAAGCTGGCGTATCTGTTTCAGAAGCGCGCTTTGTACTGCGAGCATCTAAAGGATATCCACGGTGCGGTCCGTGCGTATCTTTGCGCGGCGTGGGTCTGCGACGATGCCGAGAATGAAGTCCAGGCGGGGGAAATGCGTGCGAAATGTCTCGAATTAACGCAACAGAGGATGAAACATTGCCGGAGGCGCGATTGGAACCGCTATATTTTGCTGGCGGCAGATTTGATGCGGCGCACGGGAGACGTGCAAACGCTGCGGGATATCAATGAAAACGATAAAAGAATGGACGAGAGTACTCTTAGGGTATTGAAGTGCCAGAAAGAACTGGCAGCAAGAGGCGACTTGCTTGCGCACAGCTTTGAAGAGTTTGGTCTGGAATTATGCGACGACTATGAATAGAAGGAACGGTTTATGAAGCACTTGATTGCGGTCCTGCTGATGTTAACAGCGGTTTTACGCTTTGCGGCTCTCAAACGCGAGAATACTGCCAGACTTGGATAGCCAGACGGAAAGGGCAGAAAGCTATCATGAGGGCGATACGGTCGTTGTACTGTGGCATTAAGGTTGGCGAGAAACGCCCCGCATCGGCAATGGCAGCGAATATCCCATGGATTATAGGCTGAGGCCCCAGAAGCTGAAAGAGGCGGGCATTCTCATCGTTGTGGACGAACAGTACGTCCCTTATGGCACGTACACAAACGGCGGCGAGGCCTATACCGGCGACATCACGATCGCGGCGTACGATGCGCATACCGACGAAAAGATCGCTGACCTTGGGCGGGTTCAATCCCACACATATCCGCCCGAGTCGCTGCCGTATTCCCCGTATTGCGAAAATCCGAATTATAACGAGGTTTACGATTGCATACGCAATTGGGTGTGCTGAGGGAAGCGCTGGCCAGACGGAGCCCAGCTTTATCCTAAAATAGGAGGGCAGCTCAATGGGACTGTTCCAGCCGGGATGGATGTCCGGTGA
>CAZLRM010000044.1:1875-10417 GCA_964561895.1 uncultured Christensenellaceae bacterium
TAAAATAGGAGGGCAGCTCAATGGGACTGTTCCAGCCGGGATGGATGTCCGGTGATTACCGCAAAGCGGAGCGGGCGCTGCGGCGGGTCACAAGACAGGCGGTGCTATGCCGTGCGGCGCGCGAAGCGCCCGATATGCGCATCCGAAAAGAAGCCGTTGAACGGCTGAACGATCCCTCGATGCTGATCGAACTGGCCGTCAATACGGGGCAGCAGGACATCAGGGAACAGGCGGTGGACCGGCTGCTGGGGATTGAGCCTTACGCAAGTGTATGGTATCAAATCTGCCAAACAGACTGGAAGGCGGCTTGGGACAACGCGCTGGCGAACGCCTGTCTCGCATGCGTGGCCCGGTTCGGGCGCACGATATTGCGCCGCATGGCGGCGAACCATGCGACGGATCAGGCGTTGCTGAGATGGCTGTACGAGAACGATAAGGACGACGCGGTGCGCGTGAATGCGTTAGTTCGGATCGAAGATCAGGGCTATCTGCAGGCCGTATTCGACGCGGCGGATTCCGAAGACCTGCGCTTGTGCCTGGCTGTTTCCATGCGGGATACCGCAAGCGCAGCATTGCTGGCGCGTACTACGAAAACACCCTATATATGCATCAAAGCGCTTCGGAAAACAGGGGATGCGGCAATTGCTGCGGAGATTTTAGGACAGACGCTGTATCTTGCCGTATGTGAAGTGTGCGCTGGGATGGTGAATACAGACGATATAACGGACGACTGGCGGTTGGGCGTGCTGGCGCTGTGCGCACCGGAGGATGTGCGCGCGCAAGCGGCGGACAGGATCAAGGATGATACCGTATTCGAGCGCATCGCGAGGCGCGAGCGCAGCGAACGCTTTCCGGTGAAACATGAATGCGAAACCGTCAGCGGCAACGCGGTGGAGTATGCGTTTGCCCGCGAGTCGGTTCATGCTTTTAAAATCCCTGAATCGCTGAGGGCTGTCGCTTTAAACTCCAATATGCCCGGCAAGCTTCGCGTGGAAGCTGCCCGCCGCATAACGGACGAGCACACACTACTGGCTGTTGTAAAAGACGCGGACGCGCCGGAGGTGCGCCGGGAAGCGCTGCGGCGCATTACGAATATCGAAACGCTTTATTGTGATGTCAGCGTCGATATGAAACGGAACTTCACCCGGGAAATATGCACGCGGATGGATGAGCTGGATGCGGATTGGCCGCATCGGCTGGACGACGCCGCGGTAATGGCGCTTGTGTATGCTATTGCACACAACGGAGAGGATGAGAAATTTGACATGCGGTACATCGCGTCCGTGTTAAAGAGGATATACGTGAAGGGGCGTCTAAAGACCGAAATCGAAGGCCTGAGCGGCAGGGCGATCGCTCACAACGACCATCACGGCAAGGAGTTTCGCCACAAAGCGTGCCATAACGATGAAGGCTATACCTACTTAAGATTGGATGAACTGGACTGAGGATCAAAACCCGGAAAAGGCTGTGGATAGAGCCGATAAGAGCTTTACACGCAGCCCAAAATATCAGGCATGGACAATTGAGGAGGATTGTGATGGGGCTTTTCAAACCGGGATGGATGGCAGCGGATTATAAAAGGGCACTGACTGCACTGAACAAGATCGCCGACGAGGCGACGCTCCGCGACGCGGCGCTGAAAGCGCCCGTCCGCGATATCCGCGAGACGGCGGTCAAAAGGCTTTGTGACTACAGGCGGATCATCGAAGTAATCCTTGCCCCGGGGTTAAACGTTCCCCAAAAGGCTGCGATCAAGCATCTGATGGCGGTAGAGCCGCTATGCCGCGTGTGGGACGGGCTTGAGAAGATGGACAAGGAAGCGATCACATGCGACGAAAAGCTTCAAAGCTGCCTGGCTGTTATCGCGCGGTATGCCGAAGGTTACGGGATTCGCCGCAAGGCGGCGGAATTTCTGACAGATCAGACGACGCTGAAACATCTGGGTATGAACGACTGGGATGAGGACGTGCGCAGGATCGCGCTGGAGAGGATCGACGATCAGCAGTATCTGCAGGCGGTGTTCGACGCGGGAAAAAGCGACGGGATCCGATTGTCCGCGATCGCCAATATGCGCGATACCGGCCGGGCAGCAATACTGGCGCGCACGGCGCAGACACCCAGCGCTTGCGTCGGAGCGCTGAAAAAAGCGAGCGATCCGGCTGTCGCACAGCAAATCATGGGTGAAACGCTGGTTGAATATGTTTTGGACGAATGCGCGAAGCGGGTCAGCCCGGAAGAAATCACGGATGACTGGCGGCTGGCAGTGCTGGCGCTGTGCGGGTCGACGGAGGCGCGCGCAAAAGCCCTGCGCCGCATCAATGACTTTGCGGTGTTTGAACGCATCGCGATGCATGACGGGCAGGAACGTTTCCCTTCAATGCTCGAGTCGATGTTCCTTTGCAGGAAAGCAGTCGGCCACATTGCTGCTGATGCGGCGCTGCTGCGCGTATTTTGCGGCGCGAAGGAGCCCTGTGTCCGCGAGGAGGCGCTGAGTAAAATCTGTGATGCGGGCGAGCTGCTGGTGCTGCTTGAAGAAAATCCGCTTAGATATTGCGGAAGTAAGCTTTTAGCGCGGCTGGATGAAATCGATAAGGAATGGCCGGCGAAGACCGGAAGACGCGCGGTGGAAGGAATGGCGCAGATCCTTCAGGAGAACATGAAAAACGAGCGGTTTGATTACGAGCATATCGCGCAGGCGCTGAAGCGGATATACGCAGCAGGTCGCACAACGGGCTATATCGCCAGACTGCAGGGAATCGCCGTCTCCCACGATGACGCCAGCGGTGCAAAAAACCGGGGCAACGGCTGCCATATGGACAGCGGCTACACTTACCTGGACCTGACCGGGATCGAACCGAAAATAAAGCCGGAGATATTCTGGATACGAAACAACCACGACGAGGACGAAGCGCTGCAGAACCTTAATATGGTTGATAATCAGGAAACGCTGAAGGCTATTGCGCTGGATAATCGCGTATCGTACAGGGTGCGCGCCGAAGCAGTTTGCCGCATCACGGACGTGAATATACTATTCTCCGTTGCGCAGGAGATCGAACAACTGAAAAACCAACATATCGGTCTGGATGTGATTCAGGACCCGCAGGCGCTGCTGATAATCGCCCGTGACGCCAAGGCGCTGAAAGTACGCAAGGAGGCGCTGCGGCGCATTACCGACGCGAAGGCGCTTTTTGATATCGTCAGCGCGGATGTACCCGAAAGCTTTCGGCCTGAGATATGCGAGCGTCTGAATGCTTTGGACGCGGACTGGGCGCGGCAGCTCAGCGACGCGGCGGTCAGAACGCTGACCGCTGTGATTGAGGGCAACAAAAAGGACGAACAGTTCGACTACCGCCATTATGCGGCTGCGCTTAAAAGCGTATACCGGCAGGGGCGGTCCCGGGAGACGATCAAAAAGCTGGACGGCAAAGCCGTGGCGCACCTTGATTACACGGGGAAGGAATACCGTGACAAATGGTGCCATCAGGACGGGGATTACGAATACTTTGACCTGCGGGATACCGTGCTTGCAGGTGTTGCCGATCCGGAAAAGCTGAAAACGATCGCGCGGGATAAAACGGTGCCGGATACCGTGCGGGCGGAAGCCGCGCAGCGGACTGCCGACGGAGATGTGCTGCTCTCCGTCGCGCTAGAGGCTGAGGCCGGCAGCGACATTCTTAATCGGATCAAAGATCCGGACCAATGGCTGGAACTGGTGCGCGGCGCAGAATCGCCGAAGGTGCGTCAATGGGCAGTGCAGCAGGTGACGGATACAGACGCGCTTCTGGCAATCCTGGGTTCCGACATATTGCGTTACTGCACACCCGAGATCTGCGCACGCCTCGATACGCTGGACGCGGACTGGGCGCGGCGGCTGGACGACGCGGCGATTACGCAGATGATATCCGTCATTGCGGAAAACGAAAAAGATGAGCGGTTTGACTACCGGCCCATGGCGGGGGTGCTGAAGCGGGTCTATACGGCGGGGCGTTTTTCCGGAGCCATAGAAGGGCTTAATGAAAAGGCGGTGTCCCACGCGGACGTGCAGGGCAAGGCGTACCGCGACGAATGGTGCCATACGGACTATGGGTTTACCTACTTCAATCTGGACGAATGAAAGGGGGGTGGGATATGAGGCTTTTTCAGCCTGTCTGGGAGAATCATGGAAGACCAGATAAAGCGCTAAGCGCCGTATCGCGCATGAAAAGCCAGAAGAAGCTTAAGCTGATTGCTTTTGATCAGCTGGCCTGCGATATAGCGAAAGCCGAGGCGATAGATCATATTGTGGACGAGGATATGTTGCTGGAGATCGGCCTGACAGTGGTAACAATTTCTCCAAGTGTATCCACGGCGCTGACTGAGATGGTGAGGCGGCTGCAAGACTCGAACAAACTGCTGGCGCTGGTTGCACAGGCTAAAGAGCCCATTGTGCGGAGTACCGCGCTGGACAGGATCAGTGATCCGGCAGCGCTCGCACAGATCGCGCAGCAAAACGACGATGGCACAATCCGTGCTGCGGCGCTGCGGCGTATCGATGACACAGCGGTGCTGGCACAAGCCGCAAAGGTGGACCCGCGCTGGGAAGTACGCGTAGAGGCTCTAAAAAAGCTGGGAATGGATACGGAAGCAAATACACTGATCGCGCTCAAGTCTGATCCGCAAGGCCGCATACAGGCCGTACTGTCCGGAAAGATTGGGCAGGATTTACTGCTTCGCATATGCCGGGAGGATAGAGACGCCGAGGTACGGCGAGCCACTATGCAAAAACTTTCGTCTCCGGGATTGCTTGCCGTTTTTCTGGAGGAAGAGCATCCACTCTCAAGGGATGCGGGTTACCGCCTTGTTCAGAAGAGCACTTATGGGGATGCCGATTGGATCACAGAGATAGATGAAGCCACGCTCCAGAAACTGACTGATCGCTGCTTTGAACGCAAATCCGTTGACGCATGCACTTTACTGCAACATATATACCGGAGCGGAAGGTTTCAGGAGCATATTACGCGGCTGAATGGCCGTATGATTCGTGAAGAAAAGCATAACGATTCGGAGTCCCACTATCAAGACCTCGGCGATCATGTGGACTACGGGCATAACGACAGCGTGATTCCACCCGAAATTTTTACGCTTGAATAAAGGAGGCAACATGGAACCGGCATTTGAGTATCGCCCCTCTAATTTCATGTTCGTACCCACGGCGGCCTGCCAGGCGGCCTGCCGGTATTGCTTCGGCCCCAACCGGGGCGAAACCGTGGCGCGCGAAGTAGCGGACAAGGCGCTGGATTTTATGGAGCGGATCGCGCCTGAAGAAGAAAGCGTGCGCGTCACATTTCACGGCGGCGAGCCGCTGCTGGCCGGGTCGGAATTTTACGAATATATACTGCCAAAGCTGCAGCAGCGCTTCGGACGCAGACTGTGCCTTTCCATGCAGAGCAACCTGATCGCGATGGACGAGCGTATGGCGCAGCTCATTCGGGATTACCGCATCGCGGTAGGAACGAGCATCGATGGCGATGAGGCAATGTGCGATGAACAACGTGGAAAAGGATACTACGCCGCCAACGAACGCGGGCGGTCGCTGCTGCTGCAATATGGCGTGGAGGCCAGCCGCATCTGCACATTTACTCACGAATCCGCGGGCGAGGCGGAGCGCATATTCCGGCATTTTGCAGGCGGTCTGCGCAGCGGAATTCCATATGCTTTGCACGGTGCGGTACGCGCACTTGGCTGTGAACCTGACGCGTATACGGTGACCGTTGAGGACATGACCAAAATAATGCTGGACACGCAGGCGGCATATAAACAAAACATGCGTCAAACAAGGGTATCGACTCTGGATTCCATGGCGAAGGGCTGCTTCGAAGGCGAAGGGCATACCTGCACCTTCTTCCCGTGCCTCGGGCGATTCGCGGCGATCGCGCCGGATGGCAGTGCGTATTCATGCCAGCGTTTCTGCGGACACGAAGAGTTCTCGCTGGGAAACGTGAAGCATGACCTGACAGAATCGATGATTTTGGAAAGCGCGGCATACCGGACATTGCGGGCAAAACAGGAAGGCGCAAAGATGGCGTGCGGGACGTGCGTTCACTTCCCGTATTGCAGCGGCGGATGCCTTTATAACATGTTCGCCTCCGGTACTGAAAAGGACCCTTACTGTGAGGCGTACCGCGCGGTGTTCGACGAAATATCGCGTGATATGGCGCTCGAGATGGGATACCTCATGACGAAACGCATCACGCCGGAACAGGCACCTCTACTGCAGATGGCGGGTGATCAGCCTCACCCCTACGATCTGGAGATCAACGAGCAGCGCATGCGGCAGGCTTCCCGGTGGGGACGCTATTCCCACGGCGCGAGCGCCGCGCTGGAACGCTATAAGAAAAATCGTGCCAATGGACTCAATAAGCTGTATCTACATGTCACATTTGATTGCCCTTTGCGCTGTGGACATTGCTACGCTGACGGCGGCGGGAGCGATATGAGCGAGATGCCTGCGGGTGCAGCGCTTAATATTATCGAAGAGGCGCAGCAGTCACTTTTCCGCGCGGTGGTGGTGACGGGTGGAGAGCCGCTTGTACATACCGAAATTGACGCGATGCTTTCGGGGATCAAGCACATTGCGCTAAAAGGTATGCGGCTAATACTGCGCACGTCACTGGGCTTCAAGACTCCGGACGAACGTCTGAAGGTGATGTGCGAGGCTTTTCAGGAGGTCGTAGTCAGCGTGGACGGCGACGAAGCCAGCCACGACGCGCGGCGCGGCGCGGGGCGTTACGCGCTGACGGTCAATAATCTTGAACGTATTAAGGAGATGGGGTTTATCCGCCGGGCGGGTGTCTGCGCGACGCTGACAAAAATACAGCGCGAAGGAAAAGAAGGGAAAGCGGTTGAAGCGCTGTGTGAACGTCTTGGGATCGAAAACGTGCGCTTCAGGCCAATTCTGCCGCTGGGCCGGGCAGAAGGCGCGCCGACGGACGCGGATTTTCTATGCATAGACGAGAATGAAAAGAAACGGCCTTTCCGGCCGCGTTTCTCCTGCGGCCTTGGGCAGAACCTTTACGTAGAGCCGGACGGAGGCGTTTATCCGTGCTACGCCTGGTGCGGTACGGATAAGCGGCTGGGCAACCTGATGAAAGACAGGCTGGATGATATTACAGGGAGCGTGCCATTCCGTGAGCTATCCGTCCACGACGTGGACACGAACGAAAAATGCCGCGAATGCGAAGTCCGCTACCTCTGCGGCGGGATGTGTAAGGCGTGGTCAAAGAACAAACAGAACCTTGACAGCGGCGATTTTGACTGCACAGCGCGCAAGGCTGCATATACGCATCTGGCGGGTATGCTCGAATAGCGGGTGAGACATGATGGGTTATTGGAAGTCACAGTGGATCAGTACAGACGAATTAAAGGCGCTGACCGCGATCGCTCGTATAAAAGATGAAGGGACGCTCTGCCGGATAGTCTGCGAGTGCGGTGAAGCCCGTGTCGCTGAAGTCGCAGTCGCAGGGATAAACGATAATCAAATGCTGGCTGCGCTTGCCGCAGATGCGAACCTTGATATCTCAGCCCGGAAGGCAGCTCTCAGGAACATAACCGACCAATCGGTGCTTTGTAAAGCGGCGTTGTGCGCCGAAAACGATTCAATTGCGCGGGAAGCGGTTAGTCGCCTTACAGACCCGGAGTGTCTCCGGCTAGTGATGGGTACGTGTGGAGGCTCACGTAGTCCGGATCTGCGGGCCCATGCGCTAAGCAGGTTGCTTATCGTTGCCGAACCGGATACGGTGTGCGTTGATGAAGAACTGCTGGAATGGCTGCTGGAGGATAACCATCTTGCTGAGTATACGCCGTGCATCAAAGCGCTATACCGGCACACGGAGCGATACAGGCATCGTATTGCGCAACGGAAAGGGCGATATACCATCAACAGTTACTGTAACAATAAACACGCGGATTATGGGTTTTATTTCGATCCGGAACAGTAATAACCGCAACCGATAACGGTGTGTAAGGGAGAAAAACACATGGGGCTGTTTTCACATGAATGGCAGGATAAAGATACGAAAAAGGCGTTAGACGCAGTGTCTTTGCTGAAATCCGACGGCGCGCTGCTGCGGGCGGCTAAAGGCGCGCATGATGAGACGGTGGCGTTTCTGGCCGTTTCGCTTATCAAAGACGAACTGCTGCTCGAGAAGCTGGCACTTGGCGAATCGCGTATAAGCGTACGTGTTGCGGCTGCTGCGCTTTTGCGCATTGCGGATTATTATCAGGAGTTTCCGGTTATATTGCAGCGGCTGGAATACGAAGCATCTTTGGAGGAGCCTCGAGTGACGGCGCTGCTTAACGCCGCGATGGATCTGACGACGGACCCGACCCTATTTGCGAAGTTTCTGAAAGCCCTTGCGCTAAAGGAAAGGAATGAGTATCTGAAGCGCTGCGTTAAAGACGATAATTATATGTCAGTGGTGCTTTTGCATTGCGTGGGATTATTCTCGCGCGCCGCGCAGGAGATGGACGCGCTTATATGGCGGTTTTCGGATACAACGATATT
>CAZLRM010000045.1:0-10231 GCA_964561895.1 uncultured Christensenellaceae bacterium
CATTGGGGCTCATCGGGGCGGGTATCGTGCGGCAGCATCACATCTTCGCGGGTATTCTTTTGCTGATATCAAGCGTTGGAATGTTTTTCGTGGCCTTCCAACCCGTTTTCCTAGCTATCAATAATAATCCGGGCAGCATACTTTTATTCGTTTCCAAAAGCGCACCCGAAGCAGCGCTTGCGCTGTTGGTCACAATCTTAATCGGGTTGCTGGGATTTTTGGGCAGCGTTTTTTCGCTTGCGGCAAAGCCAAGGCTCGCAAGGCATGCGGCAAAGCCAGAGATGGCACAGACGCAGCCTGCGCCCGCGCAAAGTGCTTCACGAACCGCGGCTCCGCAGCCGCCGGCGATAGATCCCGCCCCTGCGCCCGCGGCGGCACAAACGCTGATAGCAACTGCACCCGCACAGGAAGCAGCGCAGCCAGTGCCTGCCGTTAATGCTTCGGCATCGAAGGAGGAATTCTTGGGGAAACCTTCTTCAGAAGAATAACGGCGGATGTCGGGCATTTTTGGGCTTAAGGGAAAATCGAGGTTTTATGAATAAAAACAATATTAGCCCGACGCCTGCCTGCAGAAAGCACCGGATATTGACGGTGCATATATCCCTTTTCTGTGCGATGTGAAGGCTGAATTCTTCCGTATTATGATGTTAATCAAAAACCGTTTACGGCAGCCGTTGTGATATTGACCTATCCCCATTGGGGGTTATTGTGATTGAGTGGTAAGAAGATCGAAAATACGTTTGTTAAAACTATATATCGTAATCCAATACCGCTGCGAAACAATAAAAAATAATTATTCCAGAGAATATGTTTGACATGTGTTAAAGCATATGTTAAACTATTGCTATAAAAAATGTTAATTTAAAGGGGACTTCGATATGTACGAAAAAGAGAAAAGGGCAGTCATCGATACTGCGTTAAAGATAAAAGAATACGGACTAATTGCGCTTGCGGGAGGAAACGTCAGCATGCGCCTTGATTGCGGCGATATTCTGGTGACTCCTTCCGGAACTTATTACGAGACGATGCGCAATGAGGACGTACTGCGCATGGATATTGACGGGAACATCAAGGAAGGGACGTTAAAACCGTCTGTGGATACGGTTGCGCTGCTGTATATATACCGCAACATGCCCGAAGTAAATGCGATCATTCATACGCACCAGATCTATGCGACCGCGGTCGGATTAATTTCTGATGTATTGCCCGCGGTAACCACAACACTCTCAAATGTCACGCTCGGAGAGGTTAATGTCGCGCCATACAGTTCTCCCGCCAGCCTGAATATGGGCATTGAGACCGTCAAGCATATCAACGGAAAACGTGCCGTAATATTGAAACACCATGGCGTGGTCACAGTGGGCGGCAACTTAAAAGAAGCGCTTTACGCGGCCATTTATATGGAGGACTCAGCCAAAGCGTATCTGGCGGCCAAAGCGGTAGGCGAACCGGCCGTACTGACAAAAGAACAATCGGATCATGCAGCCGAAATATTTAAAGATGTCGGTCAGAAATAACGTTTTTTGGTTGCCGGTGATATAACTGGCTGTTTTATGTTGCGAGATTGGAGCAGAAGGAATATGCATCAAGCTGACGAGCAGAGCGCGACGAGAATAAACGGTTGCCTGTTAGGGATTTATGAAAAAGCGATTCCCGCGGATTTGTCTTGGGATGAACGCCTGAAGGTCGCAAAAGACGCGGGCTATGACTTTCTCGAAATAAGTATTGATGAAACCGATGAGAGAATGGAGCGCGTAAACCGTTATCCCGGGATGACCGATGAAATTATTAGCGCGGTGCGTCGTCAGAAAATTCCGATACTGACAATGTGTCTTTCCGGAAACCGCAGATATCCAATAGGGTCGGAGGATGCTGAGACAAGAACAAAGGGGATTACACTGATCAAAAATGCCGTGGATTTTTCAATTGAGGTCGGAGTCCGCATCGTTCAGCTTGCCGGCTATGACGAATATTATAACCCGACCAATGGAAAAACACGGCTTCTTTTTGTTAATGCGCTTAAAGAGGTGACCGATTATGCGGCGAGCCGCGGTGTCTCTTTGGCGTTTGAAACCATGGAAACGGACCTGATGGATTCGATAAAAAAGATTATGAAATATGTCAATGAAGTAAAATCCCCATATCTTCAGATATACCCTGATGTCGGGAATTTAACATCGGCAGGCATCAATGTCCGGCAGGATTTTATGACTGGTATCGGGCATATCATGGCGATTCATTTAAAAGACACGCTGCCCGGAAAGTTCCGCGAGATACCCTATGGGGAAGGCACCGTTGATTTTAACGCTTTCTTCAAGTTCCTGTGCAAAATAGACTTTAAGGGGCTGCTTGTGGCGGAGATGTGGGCGACAGACGACATGCAGGCTTCAATAAAATACATCAAAACGGCCAAGGATTTTCTGCTTCAAAAATACGCCGAAGCGGAGAAATGTTTTAATAAGAAGGTTGTTTAAACGAATGGTTAGCATAAGCAGAGAAAAGTTAGAGGAAATGTACGGGAAAATGCTTCTGACTCGGTATTTCGAGGAGAAGGTCGCATATTTTTTCTCTATGGGCATGGTACATGGCACTACACATCTGTATGTAGGCGAGGAAGCGACCGCTACGGGCGTTTGCTGTGCTCTTGAACCGGATGATTTAATCGCGAGCACGCATCGCGGGCACGGGCAATGTATTTCAAAAGGTATCGACATCAACCGGATGATGGCCGAGTTTTTGGGCAAGGAAAACGGGTACTGCAAAGGCAAGGGCGGCTCAATGCACATCGCGAATCTGGAAGGCGGCAATCTGGGCGCAAACGGCGTGGTGGGCGGGGGGATACCACTCGCCGTCGGAGCGGGCATCACCACAAAAATGAAAAATATCGATCGTATTGTCGTCGGTTTTTTCGGAGATGGTGCGACAAACGAAGGTACCTTTCATGAATCTTTGAATCTTGCGTCCATATGGAAGCTGCCCGTGCTTTTTGTTTGCGAGGACAACAAATACGGCATATCCATGAGTCGCAGCAGATCAATGAACGTGGAAGATATTGCGGTACGCGCATCGTCATACGGCATACCCGGAAAGACAATAGACGGAAACGATGTGATTTGCGTCTATGAGGAGACCAAAAAAGCAAGAGAATATGTGCGGGAAAACGGGCCGATGCTGCTTGTATGCGATACTTACCGATTTTTAGGGCATTCGAAGAGCGACGCGAACGTATACAGAACCAAAGAAGAAATCGAAGCGTGGAAGGCAAAAGGCCCAATTAAGCGGATGCGAAAATACTTACTGGAAAACGGAGTGTTTTCAGAAGATGAGATAAAAGCGATTGAGGATCGTGCAAAGCAGACCATAGAGGACGCTGTTACGTTTGCACAAAACAGCCCGTATCCATCAATTGACACCATTATGGACGACGTGTTCGCGTAAAGTTCGCGTAAAGGGAGAACAGAAATGAGAGAATTGACTTATGCGCAGGCGATCAAAGAGGCGATGAGTTACGAGATGCGCCGCGATGAAGGCGTTTTTTTAATGGGGGAAGACGTCGGGAAATACGGTGGCGCGTTTGGCGTATCCGTTGGTATGATCGATGAGTTTGGCCCCGAACGCGTAAGGGATACGCCGATATCCGAAGCGGTGATTGCGGGCGCGGCAGCCGGCGCAGCCGTAACTGGAATGCGTCCGATTGCCGAAATCATGTTTTCCGACTTTATCACGATATCGATGGATCAGCTTGTTAATCAGGCTGCGAAAATGCGCTATATGTTCGGGGGGAAGGCGAAGGTTCCTATGGTTCTTCGTTCGCCCGCCGGGTCGGGGACAGGAGCGGCAGCTCAGCACAGCCAGAGCCCCGAAGCATGGTTCTGCAACGCTCCGGGATTAAAGGTCGTAATACCCTCAACGCCTGCCGACGCCAAAGGCCTTTTGATTGCATCGATCCGTGACGATAATCCGGTATTGTTTCTGGAACAAAAACTGCTCTACAGAACGAAGGGCGATGTACCCGAAGGGGAATATGTGGTACCGCTTGGCAAAGCTGCGGTACACAGGGAGGGCAGCGACGTGACTGTGGTCACATACGGCAGGATGCTGTCTATGTGCCTTCAGGCCGCAGAACAGCTTGAGAAGGAAGAGGGGATCAGCGTTGAGGTGGTAGACCCCAGAACGCTTGTGCCCCTGGATAAGGAAACCATCATCGCATCCGCCAAAAAAACCGGCAGGGTACTGATCGTACACGAGGCGTGCCAGACGGGCGGTTTCGGCGGAGAGCTCGCCGCGGTTATCGCGGGGAGCGACGCTTTCTTTTACCTTGATGCACCGGTCATGCGGTACGGCGGCCTGGACGTACCCATACCGTATTGTCCGGAGCTTGAAAAAAACGTCGTGCCCACGCTTGATAAGACGAAGAAAAAGATCTTAGAGCTGGTGCGCGGATAAGGAAAACGATATGGCGTATAAAGTGATCATGCCCAAAGCCGGTATGGCGATGGAAACGGGGAAAATCGTACGTTGGCTTAAGAGCGAGGGCGATACCGTCGAAGCGGGCGAAGCGCTGCTTGAAATCGAGACCGACAAAGTGAACATGGAAGTGGAAGCGATGAACTCCGGTGTGCTTTTAAAGATCATCGGGCAGGAGGGCGAAAACTTTCCTGTTGTACAGACGATCGGCTACATCGGAGAGCCGGGGGAAATCATTCCGGAAGACGATATAAAAGGCCTCGGTAAAGCAGAAAAGGAAGAAAAAGAAGACAAAGAACCGGTGCCCGCGGCGCAAGGCGCGCAGTTGAAAATAAGCGGCGGGCGCATCCCCGCCACCCCGGCTGCAAAGCGCATCGCGGCGCAAAAAGGGATAGACCTAAAACACGTTTCCCCAAGCGGCAGCTATGGGCAGGTTAAGGCTGCGGACGTGGAGGCGGTAAAGAACGCAACCAAAGCGACGCCGCTGGCTAAGGCAATGGCACAGGATTTAGGGCTTGCACTCACATCCATACCCGGCAGCGGGTTTGCGGGTAAGGTCGTAAAGGCTGATATTGCGCAGGCAGTGATACAAACGCAAACGGGCGAAGACGAGTTGATACCGCATTCGGCAATGCGCAGGGTGATTGCGAAACGCATGCTGCAAAGCCATTCGGAGATACCTCCGGTGACGCAGAGCAGCGTTGCGGACGTTACCGTGTTGGAAGCGCTCAGAAGCAAGCTGAAAGGCGACGAACGCGTTTCCGTCAACGACTTTATCATCATGGCGGTTGCGCGGACGCTTAAGGAACAGCTTCGTATCAACGCGTCGTATACTGAAGAAGGTCTGCTCATTAAAAAACATGTCAACATCGGTATGGCGGTTGCGCTGCCCGAGGGGCTCATCGTCCCTGTGATACGGGATGCGGACCAGATGACGCTCAGGCAGATTTCTCAAAAATCGAAAGAACTTGCGGCAAAAGCCAGGGAAGGCAGGCTTATGCCCGACGATTATTCGGGCGGGACATTTACGGTAAGCAACCTTGGAATGATGGGCGTAACGTCATTCACGCCTATTATCAACCAGCCCGAGATCGCGATACTTGGCGTGTGCGCCATAGAGCAAAGGCTCGAGATGGAGGACGGCCGTATTACAAAGCGCCTGAAGATGGGGCTGTCCTTAACCTACGACCACAGATGTATCGACGGAGCGCAGGCCGCGGTATTTTCAAACCGGGTCGCAGAACTGCTCGAAAATCCGCTGATGCTGCTGGTGTGAAACGAGTGTGAGTTATTGATATGAAGGAATACGATATTATTGTTGTAGGCGGAGGCCCCGCAGGCTATATCGCAGCGATCAAAGCGGCGCGCCTTGGCGCGAGAACCGCACTGGCCGAAAGGTCGGCGGTGGGGGGCACATGCTTAAACCGCGGATGCATACCGACCAAAACGTACTTAAAGACCGCGGAAATCATCGGATATATCCGGGATGCGCGGCACCGCGGCATCGAGATCGACGGCTCTCAGCTGAAAGTGGATATGGCAAAGGCCGTAGCCGAGAAGAATAAAGTTGTCGGGCAGCTGACGGGCGGAGTTGCGGCGCTGCTCAAGAGCAACGGCGTCGATGTGTACAAGGGTGATGCGCAGATACGCATCGACAAGACGGTGCTGGCGGGGGACGCGTTACTCAAAACCGACAAAGTGATATTTGCGGGCGGGTCGAAAGCTGCTAAGCTCAAGCTGCCGGGTATGGACAGCGCGCGTGTGCTCACGAGCGACGAGATACTCGATATCGGACATGTGCCACAAAGCCTCGTCATCATCGGGGGAGGCGTGATCGGCGTCGAAATGGCTTGCGTCTTTGCAGCGTTCGGCAGCCAGGTTACGGTGATCGAAATGATGGAGAACGTGCTGCCCATGATGGACTGCGACGTTTCCGGCACAATACGCAGTACACTAGAGAAAAAAGGGGTTATTATACACACAGGAGAAAAGATCGAAAAGGTCGAAGATATAGAAGACGGCATTTCTGTTTTCACAGACAAGCGGCGCCTCGAGGCCGAATATGCGCTGCTGTCGATCGGGCGCATCCCCGATTTGTCCGCTGCGCAAGAGCTCGGGCTTAAGCTGGAGCGCGGCTATGTTAAAGTGGACGATACGATGAAAACCAGCATCGGATGGATATGGGCGCCGGGCGATATTAACGGAAGATGTATGCTTGCGCACGCTGCGTTCAAAATGGGCGAAGCAGCCGCGGAGAATGCAATGGGGCGCGTAAAAAACGTTGATCTTTCATGCGTTCCGTCCTGCGTATATACGGTGCCCGAAGCGGGCGGAGTAGGGCTTACCGAGCAGCAGGCGAAGGCCAAATACGATATCAGCGTAGGAACGTTTCGGTTCCGCTCAAACGGGCGCGCGCTCGCTTCCGGTGAAACCGAGGGCTTTGTTAAGGTAATTGCCGAGAAACGGTACGGAGAAATACTGGGCGTGCATATCGTTGGGCCGGGGGCGGCCGAGATCATCAATGAAGCGGCCAGCCTGAAAGCGTCGGAGATCACGGTGAACGAGATCACGGGCATCATTCACGGGCATCCGACATATTCGGAGGCGTTTATGGAAGCGGCTGCGGACTGCATCGGGCAGTGCCTGCACTTGCCGCCGAAAGCAGCTTCGCAGGCGCTTAAGGGTTAAAGCCGAAATTCTGCTTATATAAAGCAGTAAATGATAGGAGGTTCATATGGCAAAGTACTATCTGGGGCTTGATAACGGCGGAAGCAAGACGAAAGCGGCAATCTATGATAAAGGCGGGAATGAGATCGCGGTTTCGGGTGTACCCGCAAATCCAGAGATTCGCAAGGGCGGCATTGTGGAACGTGATATGAACCTTCTCTGGGAAGCAAACGCGCAGGTGATCCGCGATGTCATCCAAAAATCGGGTATTGATGCAAAGGATATCGCCAGTGTTGCGACAACGGGGCATGGCAACGGCGTCTATTTTATAAGGGAGGACGGCACGCCCGCTGCGCCGGGAATCATATCGACGGATACGCGCGCAGCGGATATCGTTCGCGAATGGGTTTCAAAAGGCATACTGACAAAGATCATTCCGTACACCAAACAGACGCTGTGGGCGGGACAGCCTGTCGCCATTATCGCGTGGTTCAAAAAGCATCAGCCGGAGATTTTAAAGACCGTGCGATGGGCGCTGGGCTGCAAGGATTATGTGCGCTATTGCCTCACGGGTGAACCGTTTGCTGAGATCACGGATGCTTCCGCAATCAGCGCAATGAACCTTGACACCAAAGAATATGACAAGTCCATACTTGCCGATCTTGGTATCGCGGAATACAGCCACATCTTTCCGCCCGTCAAGCTTTCGCAGGAAATCTGCGGGTATATCACAAGAAAATGCGCACAGGAAACGGGTCTCATCGAAGGTACGCCGGTAGCGGGCGGCTTGTTCGATGTCGCGTCGTGCTGCCTTTCAACCGGGGTGACCACGACGGAAAAGATATCGGCGGTTGCGGGCACATGGAGCATGAACAGCATGATATCAAAAAAGGCCGTGTACTCCGAAGACCTTTTCATGACGTCGCTGTTCTGCATGGACGATTATTATATGGCTATAGAGGGCAGCATGACCTCGGCGGGTAACCTCGAATGGTTCATCAACAGTTTTCTTAAAAACGAAGAAGGCAAAAGGATGGAAGGCGCATATAAATATTGCGATATGGCTGTAGAAAGCCTCGGGCCGACCGACAGCAGCATCATATTTCTTCCGTTTCTTTATGGCACCAATGTAAACGCCGACGCGCGCGCGGCATTTATCGGTATCGACGGTTCTCAGGGAAAAGCTCACATGATACGCGCGATTTTCGAGGGTGCGGTATTTTCGACCAAAATGCATATCGAAAGGCTGCTCAAGTTCATGGAACCGCCGAAGACGGTTCGCATCGCGGGCGGCGCGACGGAATCAAAGACTTGGGTGCAGATTTTCGCCGACGTGCTGCAGATGCCTATTGAGGTTTCTGCCGCAAAAGAACTGGGGACTTTGGGAGCGGCAATGTGCGCGGCGGTTGCGGCAGGCGATTACCCCGATATGAAGACCGCCGCCGATAATATGTCGCGCGTATCATATGTCTGCCAGCCCAATGAGATGAACAGAAAAATATACCGCGCGAAGTACGAAATCTACAAAGCGCTGATTGAAGGTATCGACCCGGTATGGAAGATGTGGAAGCAGCAATAAAATCAACATCTATATTTAGTATGCAATAGTCTTTAACAGGCCGGGGCAGAAGAACGGACGTATCTTCCCGGCCGTTTTTATTAAAGTTTGTATTTGGCACCATGCAGGGACGGTAAAGATAATACGCGCTTTGCCGGCCTGTCCGGCCAGACTGTTTTTGCATTCAGCTTGCCAGTATTATAATGTAATGATAAAATAATAAAATGGTAAAAAAATAGTATAATAAGGATGCCGTTTGTATAAGAGATCACCTGCTTAAAAAATAAGATCAATACCATTCTGTTATATTAATTTAATAAAGCTTGGAGATAAGGAAAATGAAGGCGCGCTACGATATCCATTTGATGGTTCAGACTGCAAAGATGTACTACTTAGAAGGCCTGACACAGGAGATGATCGCAAAAGAGCTCGGCATTTCTCGTTCGTCAGTTTCAATTATATTGGTCGAGGCCAAAGATTTTGGCATTGTCGAAATCAATGTAAAGGAACCAAAAAGCAACGTCGTTGAGCTGGCCGAAGAGTTTATTCGGATATATAGCCTGAGAGGCTGTCTGGTTATCCCCACGGCCATCGACGATATACCCCTTATAACGAAGATTGCCGCGTCGCGGGGCGCTGATTATGCTGAGGATATTTTAGAGAGCCGTTCGACCGTGGGGATCGCGTGGGGGGCAACCTGTTATGAGTTTATGCTTTCTTTCTCCAACCGGAGCATAATTAACGATTTAAATGTCGTTCCTTTGATTGGGGGGTCATACCGGGTATCTTCTGAATATCAGCTCAACGAAATGGTCCGAATGTTTGCGGAGAAAGTTCAGGGAACGCCCTCCTTTATTTATGCCCCTGCCATCGCCGAGACTGTTCAGGATAAAGAGCTTTTTATGCAAAGCATGTCTATGAAGGGGATAATTGGAAAATGGAGCGCTATGGATACGGCTATCGTATCTGCGGGGGCTCCGCCCGAGTACTATGATGACCGATTGGTGATGGACACAAAAAATATGGATCTCATGGAAGTGGACAAAAATAAAATTATCGGCGATATCTGTGCAAGAAGATACAACCTTGCGGGTGAATTTATTAAGGACGATTTCAGTCTGCGCATCATGGGTATCGACGAAGACAGCCTGCGGCGTATCAAAAACGTAATTTGCATCGCTGCGGGGAGGCACAAAGTACTATCAATTATTGGGGCCCTTCGGACCGGTGCGATTGATTATCTCGTAACGGATGAAAACACGGCACGGAGTGTGCTCTCTCTGTTAAACCACCATCCGTAATACAAGGGCGCAGGCTGCCGCCTGAATACCCCGTAACAACGCTATACCGGCAATAGACGCGCAGGCGGGGATTTTATTCTGAAAGGATATTATGATATGGAAATGAGATAATAATGGTACGCAGGAAAGCTTATTATGACGGTTTATTATCTATATTGTGCTGTGAATATATATATATTTATTACCTTTGTGTTGACAAATTCCAAATCATATGCTAAACTCAACAATTGTTAGAACA
>CAZLRM010000046.1:0-9806 GCA_964561895.1 uncultured Christensenellaceae bacterium
GAGTTTTTAGAGATGGCGGCGACGCTGCTGTATATCAAATCGCGCATGATGCTTCCGCGCACGGATGACGAGGTAGAGGAAGAGGAAGGAGATCCTGAGCAGGAACTCATTGAGCGCCTGAAAACATACAAGGCTTTTAAGGATGCATCCGAGCGCCTGCGCCCGCATGAAACGGGCGGAATCTGCACGTATTACAAGCTGCCTGAAGAGATCGATTTTCCGGGCGAGAAGTGGGAATTTGAAGAGATGACGCTGAGCGCGCTGTGTGACGCATATATGGAAGTACTCTTGCGCATACCCGACGCGCAGGCTGAACGCATTGAAGTCATCGAAATACAGCGTGATACGTTCACTCTGAAAGACAGAAGAAAACACATTATGAATATGCTGTCCAAAATGAAGACTATGACTTTTTTCTCTTTGTTTTCGGATTCCCGCACAAAGCTTGAGGTAGCCGTCACATTTTTGGCGCTGCTCGATCTGATTCATAAAAGCATCGTGACGATTCAGCAAACACGGTGCTTTGAGGATATCACCATTACAAGGATAAGCGAGGAAGCGGCGGTTTGAACGAAAAACAGATCAAAAAGGCACTTGAAAGCATATTGTTTGTGGCGGGGGACGCTATCGCGCTCTCTGATATTGCGCCCGCATTGGAAACAGATGAGCTTACGCTTGCGCGTATTGCAGACGATATCGCAGCTGAAAAGGCGCGGGACGCGGAAGGGGTGCTGCTCAAGCGCGTAGGCGACAAGCTTCAGCTTTGTTCCAACCCGGAGTATATGACGTTCATCGACCGCGTGCTGCAACCTGTAAAGAAGACACGCCTTTCGCAGTCCACGCTAGAAACGCTCGCGATCATCGCCTATAAGCAGCCCATCACACGTTTTGAGATTGAACAGATTAGAGGCGTGCAATGCAACTATTCCGTCGCGATGTTGATTGAAAAAGGGCTGGTCATTCGCGCAGGGCGCAAAAAATCGCTCGGTAATCCCATACTCTATGCGACCAGCGATGAGTTCCTGCGCCACTTCGGTTTATCCTCTTTGGATCAACTTCCGCAGCTTAAAGAAGGATAAACGTATTTATTCCATGTTTTAGATAATACTAACAACGTCGATTTCTTACGGAGAGGCGTTGTTTTTTGATTATCGCGCTGCTGTGTATTGCCGCAATCATCGTATTGCTGAATATTATTAAAGTCAAAGCGGTTATTCGGCTCGATAACCTTCGCGCGCAATTTTGTATTACTCTATTGTTTATCCATTATAAAAGAGAATACCTGGTTGAGAAGGATAAAGAGGACTATTTTGTTATTTACAAATTGACAAAAGGAGAGAAGAAAAGAATCGCTTCGCTCAAGTCTATAATATATAAAAGAGATGAAACAGCAGCAACTGAAGCCACCATTGCCAATATGATCAAAATCGTGATACAAAACCAAAAAGACCGGGATAAAAAAGGCGCTTATTCATATTTAAATAAAAAGAGCCGTATTGATGCTCGTTTTCTGATTACGGCAGGTACAGGCGAAGCGTATTATACCGCGCTTTTATGCGGCTGGATTGTCACAATCGGCGGATCAATTTGCGCTGTGTACACCCGTGGAACAAAAAATTTTCGTATTTCTGTAAAGCCCGAGTTTAACAAGCGGATATTTTCTCTTCATGCGGACTGCATAATCGCGATAACGCCTGCAAATATTATACTTGGATATATTATCTACAAAATCAGGACAAGGGGTAAAAAACATGCATCCGATAGAAAATATCATGCAGACCGCAATGGCGAATATCAAAGAGATTGTTGACGTCAATACAATCGTAGGCGATCCGGTCGTTTCGGCGGACGGCTCCACCATCATACCGATCACGAAGGTAAGCTTTGCGTTTGTCGCGGGCGGTGGCGAATACGGTAAATCTTCAGGAGATTCTCAACAGAATGGCTCGGACAATCCGTTTCCTTTTGCGGGAGGCGCAAGCTCCGGCATCTGCATTACGCCTGTCGGCTTCCTGGTGGTAGACGAATGTAATGTTCAATTGCTGCCCGTCGCGGGTAAGCAGCTTGCGGAGCAGGTGATTGAGTCTATACCGCAGTTGATTTCGGAGATCAAGGATGCGGTGCGCGGCAATAAGGATTCAGAGGTGGAATAATCCTTGAAAAAAACTGTGCCCAAAATATTAGCGGTGATGATAGCATTCTGCTTCGTGCTTGGTTATAATGTGAAAGAAAGCAAGGCGGATGTAGGAGTTACGGCCAAGGCATCCATACTGATTGAAGCAACTACCGGCCGTATACTGTTTGAACAGAATGCCTATGAAAAGATGCCCATGGCCTCGACTACCAAGGTGATGACCGCTTTGCTTGCGCTGGAAAACTGCAGCCTCGATGATACCGTCACGGTATCGCCAAACGCAAGCGGCATAGGCGGCTCCTCGATATGGCTGTCGGTCGGCGAGCATATGCCGATGTCGGATATGTTATTTGGTTTGATGCTGAGTTCCGGCAACGACGCTGCAATCGCTATTGCGGAGCATGTCGCAGGCAGCACAGACGGATTTGTCGCGATGATGAACACGAAAGCGAAGGAGATCGGTGCGTATAACACAAACTTTGTCAACCCAAACGGATTACCGGCGGACGAGCATTATACGACAGCTTACGACCTCTCGCTGATATGCGCATACGCGATGCGCGATCCGTATTTTTGCGAAATTGTGAAAACGCAATACAAAACCATACCATGGGAAGGCCACGAGTGGGATCGCGTCGTAAAGAATAAAAACAAGCTTCTTTGGAATTATGAGGGCGGTAACGGCATTAAAACAGGCTATACGGATGCAGCCGGAAAGTGCCTTTGCGCGGCGGCACAGCGAGGCGGCATGCAGCTGATCTCGGTCGTGCTCAATGCGCCCGATATGTTCAACGACTGCACCCGCCTGCTGGACTTCGGCTTTGAAAACTATTCATTACGCACACTGGTAAGCGATGGATCGTTTTTAGGTGATGTGAGCGTTGCGCATGGTATGGAAGACAATATCAAGGTTTATACGCAGCAGGATGTGGAGTATCCGCTGACGGAAGATGAATACAACCACGTTCAGAAGAAAGTCTATCTGGAAAAAGAAGTGGACGCGCCCGTAAACGAGGGGCAGCTTGTGGGTACGGTCGACATCTGGCTGGACGGAAAACGCGTATATTCCGCAAATCTTACCGCACCAAATGATATTGGTGATAATTCATATATCTATAATTTACGCAGGCTGCTGAATCTTTGGATCAATCCGGCAGCCTAGCGCCGGAGGATACTGTGAGGTTAAACAAATACATCGCGATGTGCGGCGTGTGCTCGCGGCGAAACGCTGACGCGCTCATCGCTTCCGGCCGTATCTCAGTCAATGGGGCAGATGTCAAAACCATGGGGCCGGATGTGGACGAGGGCAGAGATACTGTATGCCTCGATGGTAAGCAGATCAGTCCCGAAGAAAAAAAAGTATACATCATGCTTAACAAACCGCCGGGTTACTTAAGTACCTGCAGGGATGATCGAGGGCGCAAAACCGTGCTTTCGCTCGTAAAAGGTGCCGGCGCAAGGTTATTTCCGGTAGGAAGGCTTGATTACAATACGGAAGGTCTGCTCATTCTTACTAACGACGGAGATTTTGCATACCGTTGTACACACCCTTCTCACGAGGTGAATAAGGAATACCTTGTGGCAGCAACGGGAAATCTAAGTGATGCGGCTTTAAATTTGCTGCGCTCGGGCATCATGCTGGACGGAGAAAAGACGCGCCCGGCGAAGGTTGAAGTAATTAAACACACTCCTAATGAAGTACATACTCGCATTACAATACATGAAGGAAAGAACCGGCAGGTGCGAAGAATGTTCGAAGCCGTGGGGCTAACCGTACGCTCTCTCAAAAGAATATCCGAAGGAAATCTGAAGCTTGGTAATTTAAAAACGGGTATGTGGAGGCAGCTGACGGAAGAGGAGTTAATACATTTTAATAATTTGTTATAAAACATTCACAAAAAAATTTAATATACTTAAAGGAAAAAGGCGATTAATGTAGAATAAAGAAATTGGGGAAGGATAGGATATTTTTGATTTCACATATTTAAATGGAGGTTTACAACATGGGCGAACAGAATGGCTTTGACGTTTTAGCCCGGAAAAGGCAGCAAGCGCTATCCGGAGGCGGCAAAGATAAAACGGAAAGCCAACATACGCAATCCAAGCTGACTGCGCGCGAACGCATATCAAAGCTGTTGGATGGGCAAAGCTTTGTCGAGACGGATGCATTTATGCAGCATTCCGGCATGGCACAGAGCGCTCCGGGAGAAGGCGTCGTCACCGGATACGGAACAATTGACGGCCGCGGTGTGTATGTAATCGCGCAGGACTATACCGTATTGGGCGGAGCAATGAGCACGATGCATGCGGATAAAATCTGCAAGACGCTTGACCTTGCGGGAAAAACGGGCCTGCCGGCTGTGCTGATGCTGGATTCTATGGGGGTACGCCTTGTCGAGGGCATATCCGCCATGAACGGTTTCGGAAGCATATTCGCGAGAATGGCTCAGCTTTCCGGTGTCGTTCCGGTCATCACGATGATATGCGGGCAATGTGCGGGAACCGCCGCGTTTTTTGCTCCGTTGAGCGATTTCGTGATCATGACAAAAGGTATGGGAGGCATTTTCACCGCTGCGCCGGGAGCTTTCAACAAGACGGGCGAAGCGGCGAATGCAGATAAAATCGGCGGTGCTTCTGCGATGGCAAAGCAGGGTGTCGCACATTTCGAATGTGCTTCCGAGGATGAGTCGTTTTACTGCGTACGAAGGCTGATTTCGTATTTGCCCGACAATAATCTTGTGGACGCTCCCGACGCGGATTGCAGCGACGACCTAAACAGAATGATTGAAAACTATTCCGGTGAGTTTGATGTGCGGCAAATGATCAGTTCTGCTGCAGATAATGGAATCTTCTTAGAGACTCAGTCCGCGTACGCGGCACAGATGGTTACAGGTTTTGCACACTTCAACGGTCGAAGCACAGGCGTCGTCGCCACTTCAGGCGCGGCATTAGACGCGGACGCATGCACAAAGGCCACTGGTTTTGTTGGCTTCTGTGATGCCTTTGGCCTGCCGGTCATCACATTTGTGGATACGCCCGGATTTGTGCTTGATGAAAAGCAAAGCAGTGTCATCCGTTCGGGCGCGGGTCTGATCAATTCATATGCCGAAGCCACAGTACCGCTGATCACTGTAATCACAGGTAAAGCGATCGGCAGCGGATATGTTGCGCTGGCACCGCGCGCGCTGGGCGCAGATATAGTGTACTCCTGGCCTGATGCGCAGATTTCCTGCCTGCCCGCAGCTGCTTCAGCGATCATCATGCCGGAAAACAGTTCCGGCGACCGGCAGGATGCTGATAATTATGCAAATACCGCGGCCACCCCTTGGGAAGCAGCAGCGGCAGGTTTTATCGACGAAGTCATTTACCCCTGCGAGACGCGGCAGCGCATTGCGGGCGCGCTGGAGCTTGCTATTGGCAAGCGTGAAAACAGGCTGCCCAAAAAGCATGGCGCACGCTTGCGTTAGGAGGAACGTGATTTATGTTTAGAAAGACTAATAAAGAGAACAAGAAGAGTAACGGTATTGCGAAAGCAGTTGTCATCGATACGCCATCGGAAAACTGCGAAAATGATGCTTCGATAATTGCCGTAATCTCTGCTGCGATTGCGGCGTACCTTGGAACTTCTTCGAACGGAATCGTAATTCGTTCGCTGAAGCGCAGCCGTATGAGCACCCCGGTTTGGGGCATAAAAGGCAGAAACGCACAGATTTATCATCAATTTTAATAGCGGAGGAATTGGGTATGCGTAAGTTCAGAATCAATGTAAGTGGAAACAGCTATGATGTGGAAGTTGAAGAGGTCGGCAGCGCCGTATACGCGCCCGCTCCGGCTGCAGTAAGCGCTCCTGCGCCTGTTGCAGCTCCGGTCGCAGCTTCCGCTGTACAGACGGCACCAGCAGAAATCAAGCCTGCGGAGAAAGCTGCTCCGGCAGCTGAAGGTATAAAAATCAGCAGCCCTATGCCCGGCACCATTCTTGATGTCAGGGTCAAAGCTGGCGACGCCGTGAAAAAAGGCGACGTGATGATGATATTGGAAGCCATGAAGATGGAAAACGAAATACAAGCTCCTGAGGCCGGAACAATAGCAGGGGTGTACACGGAAAAGGGATCCTCGGTGAACGCGGGCGATCTTCTTACCGTGATCTCTTAAGCGGCAAACGGAGGCTGATTATGGGAAAAGTTTATATTACGGATACGATACTGCGAGACGCTCATCAATCCCAGGCCGCAACGCGCATGAAGACATCAGAAATGCTGCCTGCTGCGGCAATGCTGAACCAAGCAGGTTACTGGTCTCTTGAGATGTGGGGCGGCGCGACGTTCGACTCCTGCCTGCGCTTTCTCAATGAGGATCCCTGGGAGCGTTTAAGATTACTTCGTGCGGCGATGCCCGATACAAAGATGCAGATGCTGCTGCGCGGCCAGAACCTTCTAGGGTACAAGCACTATGCGGACGACGTGGTCGATCTTTTCGTAAAAAAGGCGATTGAAAATGGCATCGACGTGATCCGTATATTTGATGCGCTTAACGATACGCGCAACATGAAGCGCGCGATGGAAGCGACAAAGCGCTTTGGCGGGCATTGCGAAGCTGCGATATCGTACACCACAAGCCCGGTTCACACACGCGATTATTTCGTTAAGCTCGCCAAGGAACTTGAAACGATGGGCGCAGATACGATCTGTATTAAAGATATGGCAAATCTTCTGCTGCCTTATGAGGCGTACGCACTCGTCAAGGAGATGAAAAAGGTTATAAAGGCGCCTATTCACGTGCATACGCATAACAAGAGCGGCACTGGTGATATGACCTACTTAAAAGCGATTGAGGCAGGTGCCGAAATTGTAGACTGTGCGCTTTCGTCTATGGCCAACGGCACTGCGCAGCCGTGTACAGAATCCTTTGTAGCGACGCTGCAGGGCACGGAATATGATACCGGAATGGATATTGCGCTTTTGGACAAAATTGCGGAGCATTTTGCCGGAGTCTCGAAGCGCCTGATGAACGACGGGTTCCTGAAGCTGGATGTGCTGGGCGTTGATATCAAGACACTGATCTATCAGGTGCCGGGCGGCATGTTCAGTAACATGCTGGATCAGCTTGAAAAGCAGGGAGCAAGCGATAAGCTTTCTGCGGTGCTGGAAGAAGTACCGCGCGTGCGTGAGGATTTTGGCTTCCCGCCGCTGGTCACACCAACCAGCCAAATCGTGGGTACTCAGGCAGTGCTGAACGTTTTAGCGGGAGAGCGTTACAAGATGGTGACAAAAGAAAGCAAGGCGCTGTTGCGCGGCGAATATGGCAGGCTACCCGCGCCGGTAAACGAGGATGTGCGTAAAAAGTGCATCGGAGATGACGTCGTAATTACACACCGCCCCGCGGACGACATCGCACCGGAGCTTGACTCTTACCGTGAAGCAATCAAGGAATACATAGAGCAGGAGGAGGATATCCTTTCTTACGCTCTGTTCCCGCAGGTAGCGCCCAAGTTTTTCGAGTTCAGGCGCGCTCAGAAGTATGGTGTAGATGTTTCTACGCTTGACAAGAAGAATATGATACATCCCGCGTGATACTGTTTAACAATTTCGTCGCCGGGGTAAGAATGATTGTGCCGCGTACTTGAAAAAATATGTGCAATGCGGTATGATGAAATTCAATTAGTTTGTGAAATTTTTAATTATTCAAGGAGGATTATTATGGCAGTAAACGTAGGTATCAACGGATTTGGACGTATCGGTCGTCTCGTTTTCAGGGCAGCGATAAACAACCCTAACATCGAGATACTCGGCATCAACGATCCTTTTATTGATCCGGAATACATGGTGTATATGCTTTCCTATGACACCGTGCACGGACGTTTCAAGGGCACCGCATCTTCCAAAGGAAACGCGATCATCGTAAACGGCAAGGAGATCGCTGTTTATGCGTGCATGAACGCTTCGGAGATTCCCTGGAAAGAATGCGGCGCAGAGTATATCGTAGAGTCCACCGGCGTATATACAACGGTGGAAAAGGCGAGTGCCCATTTTGCGGGCGGCGCGAAGAAGGTCGTCATTTCCGCTCCTTCCGCCGATGCACCGATGTTCGTTATGGGCGTCAATGAAAGCACCTATACGAGCGACATGAAAGTCGTCTCCAATGCGTCCTGCACCACCAACTGCCTTGCGCCTTTGGCCAAGGTAGTGGATGATAACTTTGGTATCATCGAAGGGTTGATGACAACCGTACACGCCACCACAGCCACACAGAAAACTGTGGACGGTCCCTCTAAGAAGGACTGGAGAGGCGGCAGGGGCGCTGCGTTTAACATTATCCCTTCGTCCACCGGCGCAGCAAAAGCGGTAGGCAAAGTCATTCCGAAGCTGAACGGGAAACTCACCGGTATGGCGTTCCGCGTGCCCACGGCCGATGTATCCGTCGTCGATCTGACCGTACGCCTTGAGAAAGACACCACATATGACGAGATCAAAGCGGCGATGAAAAAAGCGTCTGAGGGAGAGCTGAAAGGCATACTCGGCTACACTGAAGATCAGGTAGTTTCGTCCGATTTCATCGGCGACGCCAGAACCAGCATTTTCGATGCCGGCGCGGGCATCATGCTCAACAAAAACTTTGTCAAGTTGGTCTCGTGGTACGATAACGAATGGGGTTATTCGAATAAAATCGTCAGCCTCATCGAGCACATGGCGAAAGTCGATAAATAATTAAAATCATCATTGCGGCCGGGATACCGGCCGCATATTTTTTTGTCTTAAGTTGTTTGTTTTTTTACTTCAATTACATTAATTAATATTATGTCTATAAAATAGCTCAATATAACCCAATATTGACATATGATAACAGATATGATAGAATAATAAAATATTAAATAACGCTGAGATAAATTGTCAACTGTGATGCGGAGGGGAAATGGGTAGTGTCATATCAAAAGATATATTCGATTATCTGCTGGATCACATGCTGGATATCCATCACAAAAAAATTGGCATCATCAGTACGTATTCTTTAGATTATGATTCATATACCAGCAAGCTCAGCTTTTTAAATTCATATGTCAGGGGAATCGAAGCTTTTCTGGAAACTGCCCGGGTGGAGGGTGAAGAAAACGGCCTTCCTTTTGTGGTGTTGGGCAGCATTGTTTATGTCAGTAAAAACAACCACGAGCGTACTAAAATCAAGATTGTACTGCCCAAAGAACAACCCGCGATTGACGAGAAAGACATTGAAATATATACGTGCTTCTCTGATATAGGCAGTTCAATGCTGCTGAAGCGCATTGGTGAGAATGTTCAGGTCGGTCAATCAGGATCGCGGTATCTGATCGAGAAAATTATTCGCGATGTCCAAACACAGACAAATTTATATGGATTGGAGATATAAATCAGCGACGAAAACGAGAAAATAAGGGTTGCTATATTCTTTTTTTTTTGTTAGAATGAATTTCGCTAAAGCGCCTCCTTGGTCAAGCGGTTAAGACACCGCCCTCTCACGGCGGTAACAGGGGTTCGATTCCCCTAGGAGGTACCAAACAAGCAGCTTGTCATTGATGTAATGGCAGGCTGTTTTATTTATCCAATCCATTTGTGCACAATGCAGCCATATCAACATCTCCCTTCTACCTAGTACATTGTTAACACTAATACTATAAAATAATCTAAATCTATGGTATACT
>CAZLRM010000047.1:0-9796 GCA_964561895.1 uncultured Christensenellaceae bacterium
ATGATATTCACCAAAAGCTCCACGCGCACGCGCGTATCGTTCGAGACGGGCATATATCAGCTTGGCGGCATGGGCATGTTTTTAAGCGGCGGCGACATCCAACTGGGCAGGGGAGAGCCGATATCCGACACCGCGCAGGTGCTCTCACGTATGGCGGACGGCATTATGATCCGCACATTTGCTCAAGAAGACGTGGAAGGGCTCGCCCAATACGGCACGATTCCTGTCATCAACGGCTTAACCGACCTGCTGCACCCTTGCCAGATACTCGCCGACCTTATGACGTATTATGAATGTAAGGGCAGCTTTTCCGGCAAGCTCGCGTTCATAGGCGACGGTAATAACGTAGCGAACTCGCTGCTTGTGGGCTGCGCGAAGCTGGGGCTTAATATCAGCGTCGCATGCCCCAAGGGGCTGGAGCCCGACGCTAAGGTACTGGCTGCGGCGAAGCAGGCTGCGCAGCAAAGCGGCGCGCAGGTCGTGATCACGCACGACCCGAAGGAAGCGGCGGAGAACGCCGACGCTGTTTATACCGATGTCTGGGCGTCCATGGGGCAGGAGAGCAATGCGCAGCAGAAATACAAATGCTTCGAGGGCTTTCAGGTAAACGCTAAGCTGGTTTCGCTCTGTAAGAAGGACTACATCTTTTTGCACTGCCTGCCCGCGCACCGCGGCGAAGAAGTTGCTGCGGAGGTCATCGACGGTCCAAGCAGCGTCGTTTTCGATGAAGCGGAGAACCGGCTGCATGCGCAGAAGGCGGTTATGGCACTGTTGATGAAATAAGGAACACGGATCGCAGGGGAGGGTTTCTAAAGTGCCCGGAATGGGTATGCCCCCAAAAAAGCGGTAAACGCAAAGAAGTATTATTAAGGATAAGATATGATGGAAAGCATTACGTTTGAAAAAGCCGCGCCAAAAGATGTGGCCGCAGTTAAAGCTGTGACGCGCAAGGCGTTTGAAGCATACGCGAGGGAGATCCGCAAAGAGGAAAACGTGGCGGCGCTGCACGAAACAAACGAGGCGATACTGTCGGATATACAAAGCAAGCACGTGTATCTCTGCCGCGTGGACGGAGAGGTTGTGGGCGCGGTGCGCTTCGAGGTGCTGGATCGGGGCATCGCATACCTGTCACGCCTCGCGGTGGACCCCGAGATACAGTCGCTCGGCATCGGCGCTCTGCTGCTCGAAAAGGTGCGCCGCGAATGCGAAAGCTTAAGCGTGCGCGCCATTACACTGCACACCGCGAGCCGCATGAGAAGCTCTGTCGCGTTTTACTTAAAAAACGGATATTATATCCATTCCATCACGCGCGACAAGGAGTATATCCGTGCATTTATGGTATGCGAACTCACGGAAATGGATGAGATGTTCGATTACGAGGCGATCGTAGGGAAGAGGTAACTGCGGATAAAGAAGCGTTTACGGTGATGGTTATTGCAGCCCTGAAGGGCTGCTTGCTTTTTATGTACGGCGCATATTTGCATGGCGGCGGTGATCCATCCGCAGCGTATACTTCTTCCGCGTACGCAATTCAGAAAACAGTATTACTCTTATCGCAGGCAATTGCACTTTTTCCGGTTTGGTATATAATACAGCGTAACAGGAATAAAGGAGTTTTCATGCTGGAATTCAAAGACATCGGGCTTATCGATAAGGAAGAGTTTGAACGCTACACCCACGGGCACCGCAACACGGAAGCTTCGTTTGCCAACATATTCTTATGGCGCAAGGTCTGCAGGACGAAGATTGCAATGGACGAGCAGGCGATGTATCTGCTGCTCGATCTGCCGCACTACAAGCCGTTTATGCTCGCGCCGTTTCTGCTGGATTATAACGCAAGCTACAAGGAACCGCTGCGGCGTATATTCGAATATATGAATGAAAACTGCGGCGGATTCTTCATGAAGGGCGTTACCGGCCGCGTAAAAGAGCGCATCGAGGCGGACTGCCCGGGCAATTTTTCACTGATACCCGACAGGGACAATTTCGAATACATTTACCTATCATCCGACCTGTGCAATCTGGAAGGGAAAAAATACCATGCGAAGCGCAACCACATCAACCGGCTGCTGCAGGAGCATGAGACGGAGTATCGTGCCTACCGTCCGCAGGATTACGATGCATGCGTTGAGCTGCACCGGCAGTGGATGGAAAACAAGGGCGGGGTAACGAAGGGCTACAGCGATGAGTTTACCGTCACGCAGGCGGCACTCAGCAATATGGAGCGGCTGAATCTAAAATGCGGTATGCTCTATGTGGATGGCAAGCTTACGGCGTTTTCCATCGGGGAGCGCTTTAAGGACGATATGGCGATTATCCACATCGAAAAGGCTGACCCTGATGTGCAGGGCGCGTACGCAATGATCAACCGCGAATTTGCGCGCGCGGAATGGAGCGGCGTGCAATATATTAACCGCGAGGAGGACATGGGTATCGAAGGGCTGCGCAAAGCGAAGCTCTCCTACAATCCCGTATTTTTAATCGAAAAGTATTCATGCGTCAGGAGTGAATCGCAGTGAACGCAAGGCTGCTGGGAAAAGAGGATATGCCCGAAGCGAAGGCACTCTGGAAGGAAGCCTTTTCCGATTCGGACGCATTCATTGAGTGGTACTTTAAAAACAAGGTGCTGCCAGGCAACTCGCTGGGTCTTTATGACGGCGGCCTTGTTTCCGTGCTGCATATGATACCGTATACGATCAGGATGCAAGGCAAGCCGGTAAAATCGCTGATGATCGCGGGAGCGGCAACGAAGCGGGAACGCCGCGGCGAGGGGCACATGAGAGAACTGCTGCTGGAAGCGCTGGCGGAGATGCGCAGCCGCGGTATATTTGTCACTCACCTGTATCCTTTCAAACACAGCTTTTATGAGCGCTTCGGCTGGGAGACGGTGACGCACGTGCATCGCAACACCGTCACGGAGGCGCCGCCGCGCCGCAGCATAGAAGTGATCGAGACGGATGATTTTCTTGCGCTCGAGCCGATATACAATCGCATGATGCGCGGGTTTGACGGCTTCGTGCTGCGTAGCAGCCTCGAATGGCGCTGGCGCATGGGCGAGCTTAAGGCGGATGGCGGTTGCGCCGCCGTACTGATACGTGCTGACGCGGCGGTCGCGTATATGCTATTCTACAAGGAAAACAGTAAAGCCGAGGTGATTGAGACGGCTTATTCTGACGAGGCGGATATCGGCGCGCTTCTTTCCTATATACTAAGCAAGGACTGCGCGCACGTGAGTTACTTTGTTCCCGCGCATTCGCGCGGCGCAAAGTTCGGTATGGCGCGCATCGTGGACGCGCGGGCGTTGCTGCGTTTTTTCGGTGCTGAGAATATGTTGGAAAGCATCGGAATCACAGATCATTTCGCTTCATGGAACAACATCCGCACTTGCTCGTCAAAAAATGATATGGATGTTGCCGCACTTGCTAAAATGGCATTTACGGGGCAGATATCGGCCGCAGCGGGCGTTATTCCAGATCTGAAATATAACGATATATTTTATATACGAAATACTTGCATTTTTGAGATGTATTAATTAGAATATACTGATTATGTGGGGACTTTTTGTTGGTTTGGGAATCGGCGTTGCGCAGGTTTTTGTACTGCGTGCACTGATCGGGATGATTATGGGGACGAAGCAGACACTGGGTGTGCTGCTGCTGATGCTGAAGATTGCGGCGGTGGTGGCGCTGCTCTGGCTGGTATCCACGGTCTCACTGACACATCTGATATGGGCAGCGGGCGGTATGCTGGCAGGGCTGGTACTAGGCCTTTTGGCTGTACAGTTTTTAATCAGGCGTGCAGGGAAAGACGGAAAGGATCATCAACATGTTTGAACGTTGCATTGCGGCGGGTTTTGAAATGGAAGGGACATCGATCACCCCGCCGAATGTTTCGATCTTTGGTTTCGAGATCAGCGAAACGATGCTGGTTACGTGGATCGTGATGCTGATTTTAATACTCGCAGCCATCGTGATACGCATTTTTGTAATACCGCGCTTCAAGACCGTTCCCAAAGGTTTTCAGAACATACTCGAAACGCTGGTCGAATACTGCGAGAAATTTACGGGCTCCGCGCTGGGTAAGCGCGGCGGCGCGTTTGCGGCATATGTGTTTACCATTGCGCTGCTGATCGTTGCCACAAGCCTGGTTGAGCTCTTCGGGTTTCGCCCGCCCGCGACCGATATAAACTTTACAATTGCGCTTGCAATCATGTCGTTTGTGCTGATTAACGCGTTTGGTTTTTATTATACCGGCTTTTTCGGACGCATGAAGTGGTTCATTAAGCCTAAAGCTTTCATGCTGCCCATCAATATCGTTACGCATTCGGTGATTCCCGTGTCGCTGGCTTTTCGTCTTTTCGGAAACATGTTCGCGGGTATGGTGGTTATGGATCTGCTCTACAGCGTAGTTTACCTGTCCTTTGGGATACCGGCGATACTCTCAATTTATTTTAATTTGTTCCATGTGGGTATACAGACGTATATTTTCCTGATTTTAACGCTTTCTTTTATGGAAGAAACAGTTGCGTATGGTGCGAAAAGATAACAATTTTGGTTTTGGAGGTATAAAGATATGACAACGGCTCTGATTGCAATCGGCGTAGGACTCGCGGTGTTTACGGGCGTGGGCGCGGGCATCGGCATGGGCATTGCCACGAGCAAAGCGGCCGAAGCGGTGGCGCGGCAGCCCGAGGCGAGCGGTAAGATCAACGCGATGCTGCTGATCGGCCTTGCGTTTGCGGAGACGACTGCGATCTACGGGTTCGTAATCGCGATACTGATGATGGGGAAAATATGATGGAGGTCCGAGAAGCCTGCGGAAGCGAGGTGGTACCATGCTGCAGATAGATTGGTTTTCTATTGGGCTGCACATATTTAACGCGGTAATTTTATTTATTGTCCTTAAGCTTTTGCTTTACAAGCCGATCTTAAAATTTATGAAAAAGCGTGAAAGAACCTTCTCAGATAAGACCGAGATGATAGATATGCGCGAGAAAGAGCTGGTACAGCAAAAGCTGCAATACGATCAGATGATATCTGATGCGCAGACACAGGCGGCGTCGATTATCACCAAGAGCAACGAGATGGCTCGCGACCATGCCAAGGAACTCATTGATGAAGCTAAGGAAATGTCGCGCGAGATGGTACTGCGCGCGCGCAAGGAGATCGCGATTGAAAAGGAACAAACACAGCTGGAGATGAAATCAGAGATCGTCGATATGGCTGTGCAGATCGCCGAGAAGGTTTTAAAGCGTGAGGTTTCTGCCGAAGACAACAAGAAGATCATCGACGATTTCTTTGAGAGGGTGGGATAACTTGGCGATGGAGGGCAAACTGAAAACCGCCGAAGCGCTGGACGATAAGGCCATCGCGGCCATCAGGGAACAGTTTGAGAAGCAGACGGGCAATGAAATCAGCTTTAAAACTGAAGTCGACCCCACATTGCTGGGAGGCTTTGTGGTTACGCTGGGAGGCAAAGTGTACGACAACAGCGTACGCTCTCAATTGAAAAGTATCAAAACTTTTATTCATGATACCGCACAAACTTCGCGCGATTTAAACGGGGACGAGGACAGCTCAATTGAGCTGCGCTTCGATGCGAAAGCTTTCGGAAACGAGACGCGCGAGCGAATCGAGGGGTTTGTGGCAGAATCCGACGCATCTGGCATCGGAACGGTTGTGTCCTCGGGCGACGGTATCGTGATGATTGAAGGCCTGGAAGGCTGCAAATACGGCGAGCTCGTCGTTTTTGAGGGCGGTGCTTCCGGTATTGTGATGAATCTCTCGATGGAGAGCATAGGTGTCGTGCTTTTAAGCAATGCAACCGAGGTTTCGGAAGGCAGCACGGTGAAAAAGACGGGCGACGTGGTGCGCGTGCCTGTGGGCGACGCGCTGCTAGGCCGCGTGATCGATCCGCTGGGGTTTCCGCTGGACGGCAAAGGCGCGGTGGTCACTTCGAAATACCGCGCGATTGAGGCCGAAGCGCCTCCTATATTCGACCGGCATGGCGTCAAGCAGCCGCTCGAAACAGGCATCATGTCGATCGACAGCATGATCCCCATTGGCAAAGGGCAAAGAGAACTCATCATCGGCGACCGTCAGACGGGAAAGACGGCGGTTGCGGTGGATACGATACTCAACCAGAAGGGCAAGCACGTTTACTGTGTATACGTCGCGATAGGGCAAAAGGCCTCGACGGTATCGTCGGTTATACGCACGCTGGAGTTGGAGGGCGCGATGGATTATACCGTCGTCGTGGCTTCCACGGGCAGCGATACGCCTTCGATGCTTTACATTGCGCCCTACGCGGGCTGCGCGATCGCGGAGGAGTTCATGTACGCGGGCAGGGATGTGCTCATCGTGTACGACGACCTCTCCAAGCATGCTGTGGCTTATCGTACGATGTCGCTTCTGCTGCGGCGCCCGCCGGGCAGAGAGGCATATCCGGGCGACGTGTTTTACCTGCATTCGCGCCTTTTGGAACGCGCTGCGAAGCTCAATCAGGAATACGGCGGCGGTTCGATGACGGCGCTTCCCATCATTGAAACAATGGCGGGCGACATATCGGCCTATATCCCGACCAATGTGATTTCGATCACGGACGGACAGATATACCTTGAATCGGAGCTCTTCAACGCGGGCATTCGCCCGGCGGTCAACGTTGGGCTTTCGGTGTCCCGCGTGGGCGGCAGCGCGCAGACCAAGGCGATGCGCAAGGTGGCGGGGCGCCTCCGGCTCGATCTCGCGCAGTACAGGGAACTTGCGGTATTCGCGCAATTCGCATCCGATTTGGACAAGGCGACGCGCGACACGCTGGATCAGGGCGCGAAGCTTACCGAAACACTCAAGCAGCCGCAGTACCTGTCGATGCCGATGTCAAGCCAGGTGATTACACTTTTCGTCGCGGTCAACAAATACCTGATCGGGCTGCCGAACAAGCTGGTCAGCGAGTTCAACGCGGGATACTTGAAGTTTGTGGATCTCAACTATCCGGAGGTGCGCATCGGTATCGGCCAGACGGGTGACTTAAGCGATGATATGATTTCATCGCTGCACAAAGCTGCGCAGGATTATCTTGCGCTTTTCCGCGAACAGAATAGCTTAACACCCGCGGAGGAGGCGTAACGCATGCCCGGCATGAGCGACATCCGTCACAGCATCCGTTCCATATCCGATATGGAGCAGATTACGCGCGCGATGCATCTGATATCGACGTCCAAGATGCGCAAGGCGATTGCGAAATATGAGACCAACCATACGCATTTTGAACGCGTACGCGCTACGATCAAAGATATACTTGCGCATACGCACGAGCTTTCGCATCCGTATATCGGCGAAAGCGAAGGAGGCAAGGCGGCATATGTCGTGATCGCGGCGGACAAGGGGCTTTGCGGCGGGTATAACCATAACGTGCTGAACCTTGCATACGATACCATGCAGAAAAACGAGGAGCGCTACATACTATCGGTGGGCCAGGAAGCGCGCGTATACTTCGAACGCAAGGGCTACATGATCGACGTCGAGTTCCTGCACGTGGCGCAGAACCCTTCGCTGTACTATGCGCGCGGCATCACGGAAGACCTGCTGGAACTGTTCGATAACGGCATATTAAACGAGGTATACGTAGTGTATACGCACTTCATATCGGCGATGCGGCAGGAACCGCGCGTTTTAAAGCTGCTGCCGCTTTCGGTGTCTAACTTTAAGGACATCAGCGACGAGATGCAGTTCAGCGGAGAGATGGTATACCATCCCTCGCCCAAAGAGGTCTTCGATACGCTTGTGCCCCAATACATCATCGGGCTTGTGTATGGCTGCCTCGTGAGTTCGCTCGCGAGCGAGCATTGTGCGCGTATGATCGCGATGGAGAATGCGACCAATAATGCCGAGGAGCGCATTGCCGACCTGACGATGCAGTACAACCGTGCACGGCAGGCCGCGATTACCGCGGAGATATCCGAAATCATAGGCGCGCTGGAGGCTTTATCATGATACGGAGACAATATTATGGAATATAACAACGTCAATACGGGAAAGCTCATACGTATCACCGGCCCGGTGCTTGACGTACAGTTCGGCGATGAGGGATTGCCCGCGCTTTATAACGCACTGGTAATTAAGATGCCAAACCGCGAGGTGTGGCTCGAGGTTGCGATGCATTTGGGCGGCGGTGTCGTGCGGTGTATCGCGCTGCACGCGACGGAGGGCTTGAGCTGCGGATTATCCGTGATCAATACAGGCGACCGCATCACCGTACCGGTGGGCAAGAAGGCTTTAGGACGCGTGATGGGTGCGATCGGGCAGCCCATCGACGGCAAAGGGCCTATCGAGACAGGCAAGAGGCTGCCTATCCACAGGAAGCCGCCCAAGTTTACCGACCAGAGCGCTGTAACGGAGATATTCGAAACGGGGATCAAGGTCATTGATCTTTTAGCGCCCTATGCCAAGGGCGGCAAGATCGGCCTGTTCGGCGGAGCGGGCGTGGGTAAAACCGTGCTCATCATGGAACTCATCCGCAATATCGCGTCCGAACACGGCGGATTTTCGGTATTTGCGGGTGTGGGCGAACGCAGCCGCGAGGGCAATGAACTGATTGCAGACATGACCGAGTCAGGCGTTATCGAACGCACGTGCATGGCATTCGGGCAGATGAACGAGCCGCCGGGTTCGCGTATGCGCGTGGCGTTAACCGGCCTTACATTGGCCGAGGAGCTGCGCGACGAAGAGCATCAGGACGTGCTGCTGTTCATCGATAATATTTACCGTTTCATACAGGCGGGCAGTGAGGTTTCCGCGCTGCTCGGGCGTATCCCGGCAGCGGTGGGTTACCAGCCGACATTAGCGAGTGAACTGGGTACGCTGCAGGAGCGCATCACTTCTACCAAAAACGGTTCGATCACCTCGGTGCAGGCAATTTATGTGCCGGCTGACGACCTGACCGACCCCGCGCCTGCAACGACTTTTTCGCATCTCGACGCGACGACAGTGCTTTCACGGCAGATTGCAGAGATGGGTATCTATCCTGCGATCAATCCGCTCGACTCCACATCGCGCATACTGGATCCGCGAATCATCGGTGAAAAGCACTATAACGTGGCACGCCGCGTGCAGGAGGTGCTGCAGCGTTACCGGGAGCTACAGGATATCATTGCGATACTCGGTATGGAGGAACTTTCCGAGGCGGATAAGACCATCGTGTTCCGTGCGCGCAAGATACAGCGTTTTCTGTCGCAGCCCATGGCGGTGGCAGAGATATTCTCCGGCATCCCGGGCAAGTATGTGACGCTGGATCGTACGATCGAAAGCTTCCGCACCATCGTAGACGGAGAGGTGGATGACCTTCCCGAAGCCGCGTTTTTCATGGCGGGCGATATTGAGGATGTCAAAGCGCGCGCCGCGAAAGCGTAAGGAGGGGAACTTATGCCGGCGAATTACATGCTGGAGATTATCACCCCTGAGCGAGAGTTCTTCCATGGTGAAGTGGAAAGCGTCATCATCCCCACGCCCGATGGGCAGATGAGCATACAACGCATGCACGAACCCATGGTTGCAGCACTCAGCGTAGGAGAAATGAAGCTCTGTATCGGCGGTGAGTGGGCGGTATGCACCACCTCCGAGGGATTTGTGGAAGTGCGCCCCGACGAGACGATCATATTTTCACAGGCGGTGGAATGGCCTGAGGAGATCGATATGATGCGTGCACAGGAGGCCAAGGAACGCGCGGAGGAACGGCTGCGCCAGCAGCAAAGCCGCCAGGAATACATGCGCAGCCAGATATCGCTCGCAAGGGCGATGGT
>CAZLRM010000048.1:0-3907 GCA_964561895.1 uncultured Christensenellaceae bacterium
GCTTTTCTGGTGGTTGACAGCCGATTTCCCGCGCGTATCGGCTGCAAATTCGGCGATCTCGACGAGTACGCCCGCAGCCATACCGAGCGCGCCGGTCAGTATCGCGCCGAATATCCGTGATATGTTGCCGCCAAGCAGCGCAGCCAATGTGCAGTAAATAAGCAGCGCGTAGGCGAAACTCGCAAAAGCGTGCAAATACCGATCGAATCGCGGTGACAATATAAATTTGTCGAGGTAATATCCGAAAAAGGATTGTATAAATTGTGCCGCGATGCCGAAAAGCAGCACGTACCACGGAATGCTCAGGCGGAATATCCACACGCATGCCATATAAATGAGAAACGGCAGGAACGTCTGCAGCAAAGGGTTCGCGCGTTGCAGTTCAGCCTGTTTCTTCAGGCGGAGATAAAAGAAAGCGTTTGCGCCGGTCAGCAGTATCAGCGCCAGTATCACCCAAATTTCCAATCACGTAACCATCCCGAGCTATATTATGTCATATCGCTTCCCATGTTTTTCAGCGTCGCTATCGTCTGCTTAAGCTGCGCGCCATTGGCTTCGTTATCCGGATAGTAGCCTTTTTGGCGCATCTGATCCAGCAGCTCGTACTGATCCATGCTTGCCTGATGGAACTGGTTAATGAGCAGCTTCCTAAGCTGCGGGCAGACCGATTCCTGAAGCGTCGCTGCGGCCGCTCCCAAAAGCTGCTTTTCCTGATTCATGAGATCGGCCAGCAACTCCCGTTCCGAAAGAGCGTTTTGCGCCATTGCGGTCTCCTCCTCATTGCTGTTCATTAAGATAGGCAAGCAGGCTCAAAAAGTTGTCCTTGTGGTGGTTCGCAAGCTGCTGCGCGAAGCTCCGCAATACAGGGTCCTGAAAATACTCTGCGTAAAGTTCGCTTTTCTTGGCGACGAGCACCTCCAGCCTCATCTGGTCCTCCAGCAGCATGAGATTCTTTAATTCAATAGATGTCCGCTGCTCTCTTCCGCCAAACATGCGCGCCTCCCGATACCAACTGTGCTTATTTTGTACGGCGGCTTAAAAAATATGCGCTTTAAGTTTTACGCCGTATCATTTATAATCGAAAATATGGAAGACACTATGCACATCAGCGCGGTGGAACCGCAGAAACGGAAGAAGGACCGCTATAATATCTATGCCGACGGGGAGTATGTCGTGTCGCTGGGCGCGGAGGCGGTCGTTGTGTACGGCATCAGGCCGGGCGCGCAGATTCCGGCGCAGGCCCTACGCGAAGCGGCGCAGAAGGATAACGCGGCATACGCTTTTGACTGCGCGGCGGCGACGCTCGTGCACGGGCGGCGCACGCGCACAGAGCTAGTACGCAAGCTAAAGGAGCGAGGCTTGGACGAAGCTGCGATTGAGACGGTGCTGGATAAGCTTACTACTTACGGATATGTGGACGACGCGGCGTATGCGGCTGAGTTTGTGCGCAGCATGATGGAGGCAGGCAAACTGGGACGTATGGCTGTGGAATACAAGCTCAAGGAGAAGGGCGTGCCGGCAGCTATTGCGCGCGAGGCCATGCAGGCCTACGGCGAGGATGAGGAGCGCGATATCGCGCGGCGGCTGATGGGGCGGCTGGCGGGCGGCGGCGACGCAAAGGAGGAACGCAAACGCGTCAGCGCGGCGCTCGTGCGGCACGGGTTCGCGTACGGCGTGATATCTTCGTTGTTTTCGGAGGATGAGGATTGAGGTTTGAAATATTCAAAGCGCTAAAAGATGCGGACGGTTTTATATCGGGTGAGGCGCTGAGCGAGACGCTCGGCGTGACGCGCGCGGCGCTCTGGAAACACATTAAAGCGATACAGGCGGACGGCGCTCAGATTGAAAGCGCTGTGAGCAAGGGCTATCGGCTGGTCAGCCCGCCGCTTTTACCTCGTGCGGAATACGTGCGCGCGTATTTGCACAGCGATGTTCCGGTGTTCTTTGAAGAGCGCTGCGCATCCACCAACGAGACAGCCAAGACGGCGGCGCGCGGCGGCAGCTTAATGCAGGCCGCGTTTATTGCGGGGGAGCAGACGGCGGGCAAGGGAAGGCTGGGGCGCGCGTGGGTATCAAAACCGGGGCAGGGCGTGTATGCGACGATGCTGATACGCCCAAAGATCGACCCTTCGCGCGTTTCGGGCATTACGGTGATGGCAGCGGTCGCGGTGTGCGAGGCAATAGAAGCGGTAAGCGCGTTAAAGCCGCGTATCAAATGGCCCAACGATGTGCTGCTGGACGATAAAAAGGCCGTGGGTATACTGACGGAGAGCATGGTACAGATGGACGGCGTGGAGTTCGCCGTTTGCGGCATCGGCATCAACACGTGCGCAGAAGCGCTCAGCGGGGAAATCGTGGGGATTGCGTCCGCGGTGGAAGCCAATCCCACAGTGCTTGCGGCGGCAGTGATCGACGGTTTTTTTGAGGCGTTCGAGGTATTTGAACAAAAGGGGCTTGCGCCTTTTATGGAAGATTTTCGCGGTAGAAACGCCGTAAGCGGTTTGGTTCGGCTGACCTTGGCGGGCGGCAGCGTTTTAGGGCAGTTTATCGGCTACGACGACGAGGGCGCGATACTGATCGAAACGGACGGCGAAACAAAGCGCTTCGTTGCGGGCGAGGTTTCGCTGAGAGGAGAGAGAGGTTATGTATAAGGGCTGTATTACGGATATTCCCGGCGTGCTTGCCGGGCATTACACCGATGCGCAGAATAAGACGGGCTGCACCGTTATCATACTGGGTTCCCCGAAAAGCGGAGCTTTTGGGGGCGAATCGCCGGAAGGCGGCGTCATCGGCGTGGACGTGCGCGGCAGCGCGCCCGGCACGCGCGAGACCGACCTGTGCCGGCCGATGAACGCGGTGCAGAAAGCCAACGCGATACTGCTCTCGGGCGGAAGTGCGTTTGGCCTCGCGGCGGCGGACGGCGTGATGCGCTGGCTCGAGGAGCGCGGTATGGGCTTCGACGCGGGCGACGCGTTCGTGCCCATCGTACCGGCGGCGGTGCTGTACGACCTCGGCACGGGCAGCGCACAGGTGCGCCCCGGCGCGCAGGCGGGCTATGCCGCGTGTGAAATCGCCGCGGAAACGCCGCTTAAGCAAGGGCCTTTCGGCGCGGGTACGGGCGCGACGGTGGGTAAAGCGGCGGGGGCGGGCTTTGCCGCGCCCGGGGGTATCGGCGCGGCTTCGGTGGAGCTGCCGGGTGGCGTGGTCGTTGCGGCGTGCTTTGCGGTCAACGCATTGGGCGACGTGTACAGCCACGAAACGGGAAAGAAAATCGCGGGACAGCGATACGGCACGGCGGCGGACGCGCTTATGCAATCCACGGCGGAAGATATGGCCGGAAAAAATACGACGATCGGCGTCATCGGCACGAACGCTGCGCTGACCAAGGAGCAGGCGAATAAGCTTGCCGCGATGGGGCAGGACGGTATCGCGATGTGTGTACGTCCCGCGCATACGATGTTTGACGGCGATACGGTATTCGCGTTTTCGATGGGCGAGCTGCCTTGCAGCATCCACGCGATACTCGCGGCGGGGGCGGAGGCAGCCGCGCGCGCGATACAGAACGCCGTGGAGGCGGGCAGATGATACTCGGTATCGGCATTGACATCGTGGAAATAGCGCGCATGGACAGGCCGTCGCAGAATAAGCGGTTCTACGCAGACTTTTTCTCGGACGAGGAGCGCGAGCTGTTCGAGTCGTGCAAATACGCCGCGCAGACCGTCGCAGGCAGATTCGCCGCAAAAGAAGCGGTGCTTAAAGCGCTGGGGCAGGGCCTCGGCGATATGCCGCTGAGTGAGATAGCCATTATCAGATTGCCCTCCGGGCGGCCCGAGGTGAGGCTTTGTGGAGCGGCGAAACAAAAAGCGGAGATGCTTGGCGTAAAACGCATCCACATATCCATATCGCA
>CAZLRM010000048.1:4007-9377 GCA_964561895.1 uncultured Christensenellaceae bacterium
ACTTGAAGAACCTGCGCGGATGCGTGCTTATCGACGCGCTGTTTGGCGTGGGGCTGTCGCGCGAGGTCAAGGGGCTTTACGCCGCGGTTATTCATGCGGTAAACAGCAGCGGCGCGTACGTGATCGCTGTCGATATCGCCTCGGGCGTGGACGCGGACACGGGCGCGGCGCCGGGCTGCGCCATGCGCGCGGACGAGACGGTGACATTCCAATGCGCGAAACCGGGGCATTTTTTCTATCCAGGGCGGGAGCTTACGGGCAGGCTGACGGTGAAGGAGATCGGTACCTGCGAGGATTTTGATATCGGCGTCATGTACGCTGTGGATGAGCTGACGCTGCCAAGGCGCAGCCGCGATACGCACAAGGGCAGCTATGGCAAGCTTGCGGTGATTGCGGGCAGCCAGGGCTTTTCGGGCGCGGGGCTGATGTGCGTCCATGCGGCACTGCGCGCGGGCGCGGGGCTCGTGACGGCGGGCATACCGGCATCTTTGCAGCCCGTATTCTCGGCGGCAATCCCCGAAACCATGACGTTCGCGCTGGACGATTTTTCGGGCGTGCTTGCGGAGGGCTGCGTGGAGGGCGTAAAGAAGCTGATTGCGGGCAAGACGGCGCTCGCTGCTGGGCCGGGGCTTGGCACGGGCAGCGGCGCGGTGGCTGCGGTCCAATACCTCGTCGGAAATAATGATATCCGCAAGGTGTTCGACGCGGACGCGCTTAATGTCGTCGCGCAGGATATACGGATATTGAAACGGAAGCGGGGGGATACCGTGCTGACGCCGCATCTTGTGGAGTTCTCGCGGCTGTGTGGAATTTCGCCGGAGGAGATACGCAAAGACCTGATCGGTACAGCGAAGCGCTTCGCAGCGGAGTACGGCGTGACGCTGCTGCTCAAAGGCGCGACGAGCCTCGTGACGGACGGGCAGCGCGTAGCGCTGATTACGGCAGGCAGCCCCGGTATGGCGCGCGGCGGCAGCGGCGATGTGCTCACAGGCGTCATCGCAGGGCTGATGAGCGGCGGGCGCGAGGGCGGCATGAGCGGCTTTGAAGCTGCGATGTACGGCGCGTATATCTGCGGTAAAGCGGGCGAAGCCGCGGCTGCTGAACTGGGCGAACTTTCGATGACGGCGGGGGACACGCTGCGGCACGTATCCGAAATCACAAAATCGATGACGCGTTAGAGATGGCAGCTTTTTACCTGCACTTTACGGAACCAGCGAATATGCGGCGGTAAGTATTCAGAGGAAGGAACATATCATGGCGAAAAACAAAAACGAGAACTTCAGAAAAGTGATGATATCGGTCATCGTGCTGTTACTGGTGGTTTCAATGGTGGCGTATTACGTGATTACGATATTCTCCCCATCGGGATCCTAGAGACGCGAATAAAAGGATATTCAAAGCGCAGCTTTAATTACACGGATACCAAACAGGCTTTATCCTCAATAATGTTTTTGGCCCAATGCCCGGAACGGACGATGAGTATACCGATGGTGCATTTGAGCACTTCGGTCAGATAGCAGAGCGGATAGAGCAGTTCGATGCCAAGGCCCGCGTAATGTACCATTATGTAGGTGTACGGCACACAAATGGCCCATGTGAATACACTGTCAAACAGCAGGGTGATGAAGGTCTTTCCGCCGGACCGTATCGTGAAGTAGCAGCAGTGCGAAATCGCGTTAAATACCATGCACATAGCGCTGGTGCGCATAAAAAGCGTGGCAAGACGGCGCACCTCATCCGACGTATTGTAGATGTTTGGAATAAAGCCCGCGCACAGCGCCAGCGCGGAGCCTAAGAGTATGCACACGCAGACGCTGAAAAAAATCAGCTTCCACGCATAGCGCTTCGCAAGGGCGATATCGTTCATGCCAAGCGTCTGCCCGACCATGACGCCCACGGCTGTACCCATCGATATAAAGAATACGTTAAACAGGTTGGAAATTGTACCGGCAATATTGAGCCCGGCCACAACCATCAAACCGCACGTTGAGAATATCTGTGTGAGCGCGGCCATGCCAAGCGACCAGAACAGATCGTTAAACAGCAGAGGCAGGCTCTTCGCCGCGATGTTTTTGGCGAGCTGCCTGCCGATGCGGAAGCCGCTGTAAACGCCCTTCATGAAGAAAAATCGGCTGCGCCGCGTATGTGTCAGTATGGCAACGATGCCCAGCTCGGCAAAGCGGCTTAATACGGTCGCGACCGCTGCACCCTCCACCCCCAGCATTGGAAAACCGAATTTGCCATAGATGAGCAGATAATTAAAAACGAGGTTGACCACAACTGCTGCCATGCTCGCTGCCATTGGCAGCCTGGTTTCACCCGTTTCGCGCAGCGTACCGCTGTAACATTGTGTGAGCGCGAATGGCAGCAGCCCGATGAGCATAATATGAAGGTACTGCTTGCCGTAAAGCAGCATCGCGGTGGCATCCGCAGCATTGCCCTCACCCTTAAGGAAAAGCGAGATGAGCGGATCGTCCAGAAATAACATTACAGACGCGCTGATGACCGTGATGACCAGCGCAGAAAGAATCTTGAAGCGAAAGGTTTGGCGAAGCCCCTCCCAATCTTTGGCGCCGGCAAACTGCGCGCCGTATATACCTGCGCCGGAGACCGCGCCGAATATTGCCAGCATGAACACGAAAATGAGCTCATTGGCGATGGCAACGCCCGACATCTGCGTGGTGCCGACCTGCCCGACCATGATGTTATCGAGCAGGTTCACAAAGCACGAAATGATGTTCTGCGCGATGACTGGCAGCACGAGCGCCAGCACAGTGCGGTAAAACTTTCTGTCGCCAATCAATTTATTCTGGAAACGGTTCAATGCCCCCTGGAAATGCATTGCGGTAGCGTACCAACTTTCAGCAGAAATAGTCCGTAAATTTTATCACATAGCCGGGAGGTTCGCAAGCGCCGAATAAACCATAATATAAGGGAAAATTTGTTCAATAGTACCTGAACATTTTTGTAGAAATATGTCGTCATCGGGATTATAATAGGCCTGTTTGTTCAGGAGGTTATGAGAATACAGCAGGCTATGGCATCGATATTTAAACGCAAAGACACCATCATGACGGAGGGCGGCATTGCAAGGCATCTGATCACTTTCGCAATGCCCCTGCTCATCGGAAATATATTTCAGCAGCTATATAATACGGTAGACAGCATCGTTGTGGGAAAGTTCGTCGGAAAGGAAGCGCTGGCTGCGGTAGGTAGCGTAGGCCCGATTATCAATACACTGATCGGCTTCTTTCTGGGGCTCGCAACGGGCGCAGGCGTGATCATATCGCAATATTACGGCGCGCGCGACGAAAAAAACGTTCATACCGCGGTGCATACGACGATAGCGATGACTTTCATATTATGTGCGGTATTTACGCTGGTCGGCGTGCTGACTGCGCCGTATATGCTGCGGCTGATGTCTACGCCGGAAGAGGTATTCGACGGGGCGGAGCAGTACCTGCGCATCTATTTCTACGGCGTTACGGGCTTGCTCATCTTCAACATGGGCTCGGGCATACTGCGGGCAGTGGGAGATTCCACGCGGCCGCTGTACTTCCTGGCCTTTTCCGCGGTAACCAATACGGTGCTGGATCTGGTATTTGTTTTATGCTTCGGCTGGGGAATTGCGGGCGTAGCCATCGCTACGGTGATCGCGCAATGTCTGTCCGCGGCGCTGGTACTTTTTGTGCTGACGCGCACGAAAGGATCGTACCGTATCATCTGGAGCCGCATCAGGCTTAAAGCGGCAATGCTGAATAAAATATGGAGGATCGGTGTGCCTTCCGCGCTGCAGCAGGCTGTCACAGCTTTCTCGAACGTATTCGTACAGTCATATATCAACGGATTCGGCTCGGCATGCATGGCGGGCTGGGCTTCCTACAGCAAGATCGACCAGTTCGTCATATTACCCGTGCAGTCGATGGCGCTTTCGACGACTACGTTCGTAGGACAGAATCTGGGCGCGAACAATATAAAACGAGCTAAAACCGGCACCAATCTCGCTGTGCTCATATCTTGTGCAGCGGCGGCGGTGCTCGCTGTGCCGTTGATGCTTTTTGCAACACAGCTGATCTCCCTATTTAACACGGAACCGGACGTAGTGGAATACGGAAAGCAGTTCATACTGATCATCTCGCCTTTCTATATGGTTTGCGGAATATGCCAGATCTACGCGGGTTCTCTGAGGGGTGCGGGCGATACAAAAACGCCGATGATCATCATGCTGCTGTCTTTCGTCGTGTTTCGTCAGATTTACCTGTATGCGACATCCAGACTGATAGGCACCTTAATTCCGGTGGCGCTGGGGTACCCTGTGGGCTGGATACTGTGCAGCCTCATTATTTTCATATATTACAGGCGTGGCTCCTGGGTGAGAAGAAGGGTATTGGTGAATGAGGGCGTGCACGCGGAACAATCTCCGGAACTTGCGGCTGCTAACCGCGCGTAAAAACCTGCCAAAGCTATCGACCGCGTATAAAAACGGGGAATATCTTCTCCGTCAGACCGCTGACAAACTTCGTTTGCCAGCGGTTTTCATGTGTATTACCCATCTTTATTATTGCTTTTCTCAGGGCATTGGTCTGCCCCTGGCAGGCCAATCCATCGAAAGGCATGTTTCTATGTGGAATCCAGTTCAGTCGATCATGACCATCTGCGCCTTGACGCTTTCAAGATCGTTGAGCGAGCGCTCAAGGCCTTTCATTTCGCTTCTTTCACCCGCAAGCTGCAGTACGAGCACGCCTTCCTCGCTGCAGACATCGCCCGCTTCGTGCAATCCGAGGCGTGTTTTGATCGAACAGCCGAATTTGGACAGCACCTCCTGCACCTCGGGAGATTTCTTCCTTCTCTCGCCGATCTTGACGATCATAATGTTGCATTCCATATCCGTTTCTCCTTCCGCTATTTTCGTTGGGATCATCATGCCATAAACAATGGTGTTTTTCAACTGCATTAAAAGGAGAAAAAAATTTTGCAAGGTATATTGCAAAGCAAGGTACTATGTGGTAACATGTAACTGGCGATGCAAAGGAGGGGTTTTATTGAACATACAGCTAAAAAAAGGCGTGCTGGAATTATGCGTACTGTCGCTGCTGAAATCGAACGATCGCTACGGATACGAGCTCGTCGCCGAGATATCCAAGAATATTGAGATATCCGAGGGTACGATTTATCCGCTGCTGCGGCGGCTTAAAGACGAAGGGTACGTTAATACGTATCTCGAGGAGTCGCGCGAGGGACCGCCGCGCAAGTATTACCAGCTCACCGATAAGGGTGAGCAGATGAGGCAGGTGTTTTTGCACGATTGGAATACGTTTATTCACGGGGTCAATTCGGTGTTAGGAGGAAACGCGCATGAATAAGCAGGAA
>CAZLRM010000049.1:0-9357 GCA_964561895.1 uncultured Christensenellaceae bacterium
ACGGCTGCCCCGCGGTGCAGGGCAAGGCATCGTGCCACGGCTCCCCCTTGGGCGATGAGAACATCGCCGCGCTCAAAAAGACGCTCGGCTGGGAATACGAGGGCAGCTTCGTGGTACCCGACGAAGTGAGGGACGAAGCCGCCAATCGCCAGAAGGCATATGACGCGGCTGAAAAGCAGTGGAACGACATGTTTGCACGCTACCGCACGGAATTCCCCGATATGGCGGCGCTTTGGGACAAATGCTTTACCAAGCCCGACGTCAAGGCGATATTCGACGATGCGATGTACACGTTTGACAAGCCGCTCGAGACGCGTAAGTCCTCGGGCGAGGTATTAAACCGCCTCTCGGCCAAGCTGCCCTCATTGTTCGGCGGCAGTGCGGACCTCGGCCCCTCCAACAACACCGTGATCAAGGGCAAGCCCTACTTTGCGCCCGACTGCCGCGAGGGTATCAACATCCACTACGGCGTGCGCGAGTTCGCGATGGCCGCCATCGCCAACGGGCTCTACCTGCACGGCGGTATTATCCCTTATGTGGCAACCTTCTTCGTATTCACCGACTATCTGAAAAATGCGGTGCGGCTCTCCGCGCTGATGCGCCTGCCGGTCATCTATGTGATGACGCATGATTCCATCGGCGTGGGCGAGGACGGCCCCACGCATCAGCCTATCGAGCAACTCGCGTGCATGCGTGCAACGCCCAATACCTACATGTGGCGTCCTGCGGATTCCAAGGAAACCGCCGCGGCATACGAATTCGCGCTCGGCGCTTCCGGCCCGTCCGTGATCGCGCTCACGCGCCATACGCTGCCGCTGTACGCGGAGACAAGCCGCGAAGCGCTCAAAGGCGCTTACGTGCTCAAGGACTTCGGCGCAAATCCGCAGGTAATCCTCATCGGCACGGGCAGCGAGGTAGAACAGTGTATGGCCGCAGGCGCAAAGCTTTCCGAGGAAGGTATCGCCGCGCGCGTGGTCTCCATGCCCTGCATGGACTTATTCGAAGAGCAGAGCGAAAGCTATAAGCAGAGCGTGCTGCCAAGCAGCATCACGGCGCGCGTCGCCGTGGAAGCGGGCGCTTCGTTCGGCTGGCATAAGTACACGCTTGCCAAGGGCGAGGTCGTGGCATTGGATCAGTTCGGCGCTTCCGCCCCGGCTAAAAAGCTGTTCGAAGCCTACGGCTTCACGGCGGACAACATCGCGGCCAAGGCCAAAGCGTCGCTCGCGAAATAAGCAAATTCAAACGAAAGAGGCTCTGCACGAGCCTCTTTTTTGTTACACCTTCATAGTTAGTCTGCGGTCTGCCGATGCCAAACAGAGTCTGGCATCGGTTCTACATCACGAGTGTGCCGTCGTTGGTGTGCTGTATCACGAGGATGTCCTCTTCCACGCCCGTCTCTACGTTGACGTAGATCAGATAGTCGCTGCCGTTCACCATGCCGGAAAGCTCCCAGCACAGCTTCTCCTGCCCGGAATCAAGCGGTATCAGCGCGAGGCGCGCGGAATCTGCCGCCATGCGGCCTGATACCATATCCCTCGCCTGCTGCTCGGTGATCGTTGGGCTGGGCAGGCTGCGCTGCACGTGCGACATCAGGTAGTTGTATGCGTCCAGCCCCACCACGTGGTTGCCGGAGATGTCGATCCACACCTTGATAAGGTCGGGGTAGAGTATCGCCCCGTCCTGCACGGGCGCGAGGTTCATGAGCGCCATGCCGTTGTAGAACTGCGCATAGCTCGGCTGGGTATCGCCGTAGCCCTTGTCTGCGCAATACTGCTGCGCGAGCGCCGTGAGCTGCGCGTAGCGCTCGTCGCTCGGCACGGCGGAGATGCCGCCGTCCGTCTCGCACATGAAGTAGAGCACATGCCCGCCCTGCTTTGTAACGCAGACGGAAAACGCATGGTCGTCCTGCTTACTCGAGAACCCGTATGCGGGTATCGTGCCCTCCTGATCGTAATCGTTGACCAGCGCGGATGCATCTACGCCAATGAAATCTGCCGCGACGGCGGCGGCCTGCTGCGCGCTCACCATCTCGCTGCCAAGGCCTTTTGGCTGCTTGTCCTCGGTGCTTTCGGAGAACGGCCCGTCGTAGATGAGCCGCGGAAACTCCTGATTCGCAAAATCAAGCGTGCCTGCCGCGGTATCGTCCGCAATAAACGCAATATCCGATAACCCGGCTTCGCCCGGATACCCTTTCACCCAAAGCTCGTCGATCGCTTTGCTGATCTCGCCGCACGAATCGGCGAGCGCGCGCACCTGCATAAGGTCGTCCTGCGTAATCTGCTGCCCCGACGAGAGCTTCTTTGATAAATAGCGGCAGTAATCGCCCGTACGGTTGACAAACTGCGTTAAGGGCGATGTGGCATTATACGACACCGGCAGCGCCGCGATGGAACTTTCGGTGTCTCCCGTCTGCCGCCAGACGTCCATCAAAAGCGCATTATACTGATTGGCGTCTCCCGCCGCCTCCAGCTTGCCCAGCTTGGCCTGCAGGCTCGTAACATCGGCAGTTAGGTCGCTGAACGCCTTCTGATACACTGCCGTGATCTGGTTACTGAGCTTAACGTTCCTGTCGCTTAATATGATGGAATATACCGAGAGCGCGACGATAAGCACCCCCGCTGTGCACGCCGCGATGATTTTGGTAATGCGTTTCATATGATGCCTCCTAGCTGCAAAACTTGTGATTGCCGATCACGACGATCACCGGACGGGACCATATCCAGCCGCTCGTCGCGGTATTGGGATTGTAGTAAAACAGCGCGCCGCCCGAAGGGTCCCAGCCGTTCATCGCGTCGCGCGCGGCGGAGAGCGCCGTTTGGTCCGGCGCAAGGTTGATCTGCCCGTCGCTCACGACCGAGAACGCGCCGCTCTGATAGATCACCTTAGCGACGCTGCCCGGAAACTTGCTGCTTTCCACGCGGTTTAGCACCACTGCCGCAACGGCTACCTGTCCCTTATACGGTTCCCCGCGCGATTCAGCGTACACAAGCTGCGCCAAAAGGTACACGTCGCTGTTTCCCGAAGCCGCTTTGCCGCCGCCCGCGCCGGATATCGATACGCCGAGCTTCTCTGCTGTCTGGCTGCCCACGATGCCGTCGATCGTGATACGATGCTTTATCTGGAACGCGATCACCGCGTTTTCGGTCTCCTTGCCGTAATACCCGTCCACCTTGCCTTTATAATAGCCCCAGTCTTTCAGCCGCCGCTGAATCTCCTTTACCTGATCGCCGCTGGAGCCGAATTTGTACGATGCGGCAGGCACCGCCTCGCAGCAAAACAAAAATACCGTAAGCAGCGCAAGCAGCGCGGCCAGCGGTATTTTGAATGCACGCACCTTCATTGAAAGCATCTCCCGTAGTTAAATTACGGACAAGCGCCCACCAAACGTTCCCAAAGCTCCGCAAAGTACGATGTATATTCCGTATCCTCACCCGTGATTTCGCTGATGCAGAGCGGCGGAAACATCACGCACCACCAATTATGCCCCTGCCCTTCGCCCAGTTTGATGCGCAGCGCACGGTAATCCCCTTCGGGGTAAGTGACGTTTTGGTATGTCCTGTCGGGAAAATGGAATGTGCCGATCACCGCCGCAGCGCGGTAATCCATTCCGTTCTCCTCTAGCACAGCGTTTGCCGTTTCCGTTATTATCTCAATATTTCCGCGCAGATATTCTTCTGCTTCAGCTTCGTTTTTGCACCCCTTGATACCTTGCGCGGTCGCCTTTAATATCGCGTCGCGCACCTCCATCTTCACCTGCTGATCTGTTTTGCTGTCCGAGTTCGCGATAATATGCAGCCGGAACGGCTGCTCCCTCCATCCGCCGCAGAGTATCACCGCCGCCAGAGTAAGGACGGCCAGCGCGGCCAGCGCCAAAAGCGCTCTTTTCCGTGTCATATCGTTTTTCTTCCTGTGTCATATTCATATGCATATGTGCTTTTATTATGGCCACACGGACGAAAAATATACTTTCCTAAAAATAAAAGCCCTCCATAAGGGAAGTTCAACTCAAGGATTTATCAAGACAAGTTTATTTTAATCCGACTCTCTTCAAGCGGAGGCAAAAAAGGCCAGTCACAATCAAGCGTAAATGCTTGAAGTAGCCGGTTTCTTTATACACATAATATAGCTATACCAACCCTAAATACTTCCCGAAAACTTCATCAGCTTTTCAATAATTCCTTGCTTATTCAAGGAAAAAAAAATCTATTCATCTTGTTTATTAGCTGTTATTTGTTATTATATAATTAATACAAGAGATAAAATGAATCGGATATTGGTCAATTATTAAAAATGTATCAGCGAGTCCTTTATTATCGATATGGAGGGCTGTTATGATAATCCGAAACAAAGATATAAAGTATTATCCAATTGATAGCTTTAATGTCAAGTTAGCCAGGGTAATTGGAGCCACATTAATCATTATCAGCATTATACTGAGCGGTCTTTACCTGCGTTTTTCATGGAACAGATATGAGGATACGGCTTCAACGGAAGCCGTAACTCTGTCGCAATCGTTGGGGGCACTTCTCCAGCCGGAGCACATAGCAGAATTATCCGGCGGAAAAGAAGATCTGGAAAAATCGGAATACATGATAACCAAGCACAACCTGTCGCAGTTGGTTCAAACAACGAGTGATATAGAGTTTGCTTACCTGATGGGCATTAAAGACGATAAGTTAGTGTTTTTGGTGGACTCCGAGCTTCCTGATTCACCCGGTTATTCTCCGCCCGGACAGGTTTATGAGGAAGCTAAAGACGTTGTACTAGAAGTCTTCCGAACCGGCAAAACGGTTATGGCAGGTCCCACAGTAGACCGCTGGGGTACCTGGTACAGCGCTATAGTACCGGTTAAGGATCCGGCAAGCGGACAGATAATTGCTGTTTTCGGGCTTGATTTCCCAGCTTCAGAGTGGCGTCTTAACATATGGGAGCATATGGTTCCCGAAATGATTATTGCATTGCTTTTCATATTCTTTATTATCGCTTTGTATCGCGCTGGGTATCATTATTTTAAGCTCAGAGCCCTAAAAAACATAACGGCCTTTAATGAAATGCTGTATCACAGCGTGTTCAACCAGGCTCCGGTAGGGATAGCGATAGTCAACGGCAAAAGATTTATATCCCGATCCAAGTATGGAGATTTAAATATGAATCCAATGTTCGAAAAGATTCTTGGCAGGACAAGTCAGGAACTTGTGAATGTTGATTGGGTGGATATAACTCATCCCGACGATATACAGAATGATCTTGGAAAGGGTCTTTTTAACGAAAAAGGCGAAGTGGAAGCCCTTGAAGGAATTATTCTTGATATCACTGAACGCAAGAAAATGGAGAACGTACTCATATATATCAATGAACATGACAGCACGACGGGTTTGTATAACCGCTTATATCTTGATAATCTCCTGAAGAATGATCATAAGAAACATTTACAGATAAACAGAGCTTTTATATGTATCGATATAAGTACCGTGCAGTCATTAAACATAACATACGGATTCAATTATTCTCAAGACCTTATTAACAAAATCGCAGATACATTGAATCAATATGCCACGGAAAAGTATATTCTAGTCAAGACATTTGTATACCGGTTCGTGTTCTATGTAAAAGGTTTCAAAGATAAAAATGAACTTATGGAATTCAGCCAGAAAATTGCGGATACACTTGAGCCGATACTTGCAAATGAAAGGATAGGAGCCGGGATTGGGGTCTTTGAAATTGATCCGGACGAAGAACTTGATCTGAATGAGTTGTCAAAAAAGGCCATGATTTTATCAGAAAAAGCAATCGGCTTGGAAGATAAGGAAATTGGGATTTGTTATTATGATGATATCATTAAAGCAAATATCGAGCGTGAGGAAAATATCAAACGTGAGTTGACTGATATAGCGACATCTGAAGAAAACGGCGGTTTGTATTTGCAATATCAACCGATGCTTGATCTTAAAACAAATGAGATATGCGGGTTCGAAGCTTTGGCGCGACTTCAAATAGAAAAAATCGGCAGGATTCCGCCTCTTGAATTTATCCCTATTGCCGAGAAAACAAAATTGATTAATCCGATAGGCTGGAAAATTGTCCGTAACGCTTTTTGCTTCTTGAATAAACTAAAGAGCTTAGGATTTGATAAAACCTATGTTACAATAAACATATCCGCCATTCAGCTTATGAAGCGGGATTTTGTCGAAAACTTATTTGAGATGATAAATGAAATGCAGGTCAATACGGAAAATGTCGGCATTGAGATTACCGAGTCCGCATTTGCTATGGGTTATGAAGAGATAAACAAAATATTAAGTCAGCTGCGGAATCGCGGAATTATGATAGCTATTGATGACTTCGGGACTGAATATTCCTCGCTTTCAAGGGAGCGTAAATTGAATATTGACTGTTTGAAAATTGATAAGTATTTCGTTGATAAGCTTTTGGAAATAAGCCCTGATAGTGCTATAACAGGTGATATAATTTCCATGGCGCATAAACTTGGGCACTATACCGTAGCTGAAGGGGTTGAATATGAAGAACAAAAGCAGTATTTGCTGGATAACGGATGCGATATAATACAGGGCTACCTGATCGGGAAACCGCTTGATGAAGAAATTGCATTAGAGCTGCTAAAAAATCAGACAAATCTGATAAATCCCTAAGACTAACCCACCCATTGCGGAGGGCATGCGAGTGCTCCTAGGCAGCCCGTACAGTTTCGGCGATATCGCGCAACTCCAGCAACTTATCGTTGCCGGGTGCGGTATCGGTATACTGGTAAAAGATATCCACCTCAACGACGCCACCTGTAAAATCAATGAAATATTCATAACCCTGAAAGGTCCGGAAAGTATACTCTTCTCTGTCTGTATTTAAATGGAGCTTTAAATAGGCAAAGTAATATCCATTATCTCCGCTTTTAAGCTCGACTTTAGCAGCGCTGCCCGAGACATCGTCCCCATAATATTTTTGAGCTTCCTCTGCATAATCCTTGGAGGTTAAACTTTTGCCCTGCACATTCGGGTACCAGAAAATCTGCGCGTATGCGTCGCTTCCATCCGTTGCAGCCAGCACCATATCATCTTTCAGTTCCGTATCGTACTCCGACCAGTTTTCCGGCACGCTGACCGATATTCTTCCATCCGCTGATTTAATGGTCTGGGGCAGCGCTTCTGTCTCCGTACTGCTGCACGAACAAAGCAGCAGCATAAGTGCCGCCGCTGCAAATAAAAAACGCCATCTATTTCTCATAAATACCTCCCGCCTGCGCATCCCCCTTCATGCATTATAATGCCCCGCGCGCTTTCAAGTCAACGCAGAAGGATTACCCGTTTGCGCACGCTTTTTGCTATTCTGCGCAGCAGCGCAAGCTCGCCGCTTTAAAGTGAGAACAATCTGCCTTCAGGCGTATCCTGTGAATAATAAACAGCCACTTCGGCGGTATCAGCGCCAAAGCCGATGCAATATTCATATCCATGATAATTGTACTCTCCTCCGCGTCGCAAAGGCGGTGTATGTATACTTGGGTCTATAGAAACGAATGCTTAAAAAATACAAACACTTTTTATATGTTGCGGCTACAAAGTTATTTTGTTATTTTATATACTTGTGCTATAATGTTTAAGAATATTTTTTAGGGGGCATTATGCCAAAGGTTCTGCTGACAATACGGGGTTCGCTGATCGAGGACGGGCCGGATGAAGCGGTCGAATTCGTAACGGAAGGCGTACTGTCGCGCAACGATAAAGGGTTTTCGCTCGAATATGACGAGAGCGCGCTCACCGGCATTGAAGGCGTAAAAACACGCCTCATGCTCGAGGGCAAAACGGTGACTTTGGAACGCAGCGGCGCGATCGATACCCATATGGTTTTTTCGCCGGGGAGCGTTTTTCAGAGCAATCTGAATTCGTCCTCGGGGACGGCCCAAATCAGCATATTTGCGACGCGCGTCGAGAGCCTCCTGCAGGAAAAAGGCGGCAGTTTAAAGCTGGAATACGAACTGAATACCGGGGACCTGTTCACGGTAAACAAGCTTGATATGTCGTTTAAAAACCTGGAGGAGCGTGTAAACTAGGGAAATAAAAAAGCGGAGGTTTTAGATATGGTGATTGAATGGCTCGGGCATTCCTGCTTTCTGGTCACGACAAAGAGCGGCACGCGCATACTATTCGACCCATACGACGACACGGTGGGGTATTCGCGTCCTGAAAAGGAAGCGGATATCGTAGTTGTCAGCCACACGCATCACGATCACAGTGACTTAAGCCGTATCACCGGAAACTTCACGTTAGTAGATAAGCCGGGCGTATATACTTTTGGTGAGATCACGATTGAATGTATCAAATCCTATCACGACCGCATGGGCGGTGCGCAGCGAGGCGAGAACCTGATCACTGTGCTCAGCGTCCGCGGCCTGCGTCTTTGTCATATGGGGGATATCGGCTGCATTCCGGACGACGATATCATCGAAAAGCTCAAAGAAGTCGAAGTACTGCTGATCCCGGTAGGCGGAAACTATACGATAGACGCATGCGAGGCGCTTGAAATTAGCGAGCGCATTGAACCCAATATCATCGTCCCGATGCACTTTAAAACGCCTGCAACCGATATGGATATCGCTCCGCTGCACGAGTTTTTAGAGGCGGTAGGCCGTGAATACGACATATCGTATCCTGGCAAATGTTATTTGGACATTGACATGGAGTCGCTGAAAAAGAGGACGAGAATCGTGGTTATGGAATATCTGTAATCATCATTAATTTTATTTTAATTCGGAGGGGGTTTCGATGGCAACCAAATTCATCTTTGTAACCGGCGGCGTCGTGTCATCACTGGGGAAGGGTATCACTGCCGCATCATTGGGGCTGCTTTTAAAGGGCAGGGGGCTTAAGGTCTCGCTGCAAAAGTGCGACCCGTACATTAACGTGGATCCCGGTACGATGAGCCCGTTTCAGCACGGCGAAGTCTTCGTGACGGATGACGGCGCGGAGACCGACCTTGACATCGGCCACTATGAGCGTTTCACAGACGAAAATTCCTTTGCGGATTCCAACGTCACCACCGGCAAGGTTTACTGGAAAGTAATCACCAAGGAGCGCCGGGGCGATTACCTCGGCGGCACTGTGCAGGTTATACCGCATATCACAGATGAGATCAAAGAGCGCATATTTAGCGTCGCGAGCCGTGAAAAGCCCGATGTCGTGATCACTGAGATCGGCGGCACCGTAGGCGACATCGAGTCCCAGCCCTTCCTCGAAACCATCCGCCAGATCAAGTGGGAGGTGGGCGAGGAAAACTGCATGTACATCCACGTCACGCTGCTGCCCTTTTTAGGCAAGGTGGGAGAGCTTAAAACCAAGCCTACGCAGC
>CAZLRM010000050.1:0-9036 GCA_964561895.1 uncultured Christensenellaceae bacterium
ACGATTTGCTGATTCTTGATTATTTTATGCAGCCGATCCATGGCGAAACTGTTGTAGAGAGGATCAGGCAATACAATAATGATCTGTATATTCTGCTGCTTACCGGGCACAAGGATCTCGCGCCGCCAATCAGTACGATCAAATCACTCGATATTCAGGCCTACTGTGAAAAAAGTGACCGTCTGGACCAGCTTCAGTTACTGATTGAATCCGGTATTAAGGCAATATCACAGATGCGTACGATCCGAAAATTCCGGGATGGCCTCCAAAGCATACTCGGATCGGTTCCGAAGATATACCAGCTTCAGCCGATTGGCAATATACTGGAAGAGATACTCGTACAACTTTTGCCCATGGTAGACAGTTCAAACGCGTTTATTCTCGTGGATGATATTCCGGCAAATGAGAATTCGTCTGACCCTAAAAACAAAAGTATATATAAAGGAATCGGAATATATAACGTTAATATCGAGGAATTTCCGGAGTTGCTTGGCCATGAACTTATGGAAGCCATTGGCCGCGCGCGTACAGAATTAAAGGTTGTCAAGCATCCGGACGGAGTCATCATTCCGCTTGGGTGCGAATCGGGCGTCGCAATCGGTGCGATATATGTCAGCAGTATTGATTCGGACGAGGACATCAAACTGCTGCAAATTTATGCACAGCAAGCCGCGTCGTCGATCAACAATGCATTTTTACATTCTCTGGTTAACACGAAAAACGAAGAACTTAACAATACATACGCACAGCTTAAAGTGCGTTATATGGATACCATTGAAGTGCTGCGGCTTACCGTAGACGCGAAGGACGAGTATACACGCGGGCATTCCGACCGGGTGGCATATTACTGTATGCGGATCGGCCAACAACTTCAATTTTCGCCTGACGAACTGGAAAAGTTACGCATCGCGGGAATATTTCACGATATCGGTAAAATCGGCACTGCAGACGACATATTGCTGAAAAGTAACTCGTTAAACGAATACGAGTTTTCTGAGGTGAAGCAGCACCCCATAAAAGGCGCGATGATACTTTCCGCGGTCTCAATGTTTCAGGACATCGTTCCGATTGTACGCCACCATCATGAGCATGTGGACGGAACTGGCTATCCGGATGGTATCAAGGGATATGAAATTGAGCTGCTCGCGCGTATTATATCCGTTGCGGATGCCTTTGACGCAATGCTGAGCGACCGGCATTACCGCAGACATCTGACTTTGGATGAAACCATAAAGCAGCTTAAAAAAGGTTCAGGCACGCAATTTGACAAACAGATTGTGGATGTTTTTTTGTTACTGATCGACAAAGACGATGAACTGAAAAGTAATCTGATTAACGACACATATTACGACCGCGTTAAATAAATGTACAGCATGAACGTTTCGATAACAGCCCTTTAATCGGGCTGTTTTTTAATATTGAATGACGGATGCAGAATATTTCGCTATTATGGTATAATTTAATTGAGATTAATAAGGAGAAGCACTATGGCTATCCAGCATGCATTCGTAGTTCCTCACCCACCGCTGATTATACCCGAAGTGGGAAGGGGTGAGCAGAAAAAGGTACAGAAAACGATTGACGCATATACGCGTGTCGCAAAAGAGATTGCGGAGATAAAGCCGGAAACTGTTATCGTGATTACGCCTCATTCAGTGATGTACGGCGACTACATCCACATTTCTCCGGGTAAAAATGCCGCAGGCGATTTTTCCCGATTCGGCACGCCGCAAATAAAAATGAATAAGCAGTACGATACTGAATTTGTAAGTGCACTTTGCGAGGAAGCGCAGCAAGCGGGCATATCTGCGGGTACACGGGGCGAAAAAGACGGCTTGCTGGATCACGGAACGATGATACCGCTCTGGTTTGTCGATTCATGTTTGAAGGATTATAAAATCGTTCGCATATCGATATCGGGGCTTCCCGCGCTGGATCATTACCGCTTTGGCGCCTGTATCAACCGCGCCGCGAAAAAATTAGGCCGCAGCGCAGTGATTATTGCGAGCGGAGACCTTTCGCACAAGCTGAAAAAAGAAGGCCCTTACGGTTTTGCAGAGGAAGGGCCAACGTTTGACGAACAACTAACAACAGCGCTCAGGTTATGCGATTTTATGCGAATACTGCGTTTCGAAGAAGCGTTTTGCGAAGCCGCCGCGGAGTGCGGTTTGAGATCATTTATTGAGATGGCGGGAGCGTTGGACGGCAAGTCGGTAAAAAGCGACTTTATGTCATACGAAGGCCCGTTTGGCGTGGGGTATGCCGTCTGTGCATTCCATGTAACGGGTACGGATAATCAAAGAAAATTCGCGGATAGTTTTGAGAGGGAAGAGCGCAGCCGCGTTGAAGCCATTATAAAAGTTGAAGACCCGTATGTACAGCTCGCACGCCTTTCTCTGGCATCGTTTTTAAAAAACGGAAAGCATATGCCGCGGCCGAACGGATTACCCGATGAAATACTGAACCGCCGTGCGGGCGTATTTGTATCGATTAAAAAATATGGAAAGCTGCGGGGCTGTATCGGTACGATTTCTGCCACAGAACCGTGTATAGCGGATGAGATCATACGCAACGCAGTCAATGCAGGTACGGGTGATCCGCGTTTTGATGCGATCACAGCCAGTGAGTTTCCGGATCTGGTTTTCAGCGTGGATGTGCTGGGCGAAGCGGAACCGATATCCTCCGAAGACGATTTAGATGCAAAACGCTTTGGTGTCATCGTAAGCAAGGGATACCGCTGCGGGCTGCTCCTGCCCAATCTGGAAGGCGTTAATACGCCCGCGCAACAGATTTCGATTGCGCTGCAAAAAGCAGGCATTGCGCCGCATGAAGAATACGCCATCGAGCGCTTCGAGGTGGTTCGCCATAAGTAAAGTGCAATGTAGTATCTGCCCGCACAGGTGCAGCATAGAGGAAGGTCATAAAGGTTTTTGCAATGCGCGAAGCAACCACGGCGGGCGGATTATGGACGATAACTACGGGGTCGTTACATCAATCGCGCTTGATCCGATAGAAAAGAAACCATTAAACCGTTTCTTTCCGGGCAGCCGCATACTTTCCGTGGGCAGCTACGGATGCAATCTGCGCTGCCCGTTCTGTCAGAACCACGAGATATCCATGTGCGGTACGGCGCGGGACGGTGCAATAAGCATGAGGCCCGAAGAACTGGTAGTAAAAGCGGCGGAACTTAAACCGCAAAAGAACATAGGCATCGCATTTACCTATAACGAGCCGCTCACCGGGTATGAGTTTGTACACGACTGTGCGTTGATTGCAAAGCGGAATGATCTTAAAAACGTGCTGGTTACGAACGGCTACATCAACGAGGAACCGCTCAGCGAGCTGCTGCCGTTTATAGACGCGATGAACATCGATTTAAAAGGATTTTCAGATGCATTTTATAAGAAGATCGGCGGGCGTCTTGCGCCTGTGCAGCGTGCAATAGAGCTGTCGGCGCAAAGCTGCCATGTGGAGATTACCACGCTTATTATTCCGGGAGAGAACGATTCTCCGAGCGTGATGCGCGCATTATCGGCTTGGCTGGCCGGCGTAGGGGAGGAAATACCGCTGCACATATCCCGTTTCTACCCGCGCTATCATATGACAGACCGCACGGCGACTGATGTGGAGCATATTTATGCGCTTGCCGATATTGCGCGCGAAAGCCTGCGCTATGTCTATGAGGGAAATTGCTGATGTTTTTAGGATAACCGCAATTGATTCATACATAAGTTGCTGATATAATAATGACATTCATTATGCATATGCAGGGGGCTCATTTGGACGAAGCCGTTGTTCAGCCGTTAATTACGTGTATACTCACGTGGGAATCGGAAGCGGATAAACAAAGCAATGTATCCGCTTTGCTTTTTGACGATGTACTGATATTCAGTTCGCCGGGATTTCACCGCGAACTGCGGTTGAATACACTGATCGGTGTATCCGCGCAAAACTACCGTGTTTTTATTAAAACAGACAACGGCGAGGCAGTGCTTTCCATGATCGGGCACCTGTACGAAGACTTTGCAAAGACATTGATTCGCGCATATAACGAAGTTCTGTTTAAAGAATCGCTGATGCAGGAAACGGTGCATTTTGAAACGGAAGGGGTTTATACGAGTCCGGAAGGTGAGATATCACATGCGTTGATCCGCATTTGCGAGACTGCCCTCACGGTTTTGCCCGATACGCACAACCTTGTCAGAATTCCTTACTGTATGATCGACGACGATACAGATATCCAGCCATACAGGTTTGCTGTAAAAGACCGCCTCGGGCGTATCTGCGATATATCAAAAATAGGTTATTCCACAGACGCGTTTCTGCTCGCGTATAAAACGCGTTTTGGCGAACTCATCCGTCAGACGCGTGAAACACTCGGCGGGATCGCGCCTGCAGATGACCGTTTAGCATTGTTTCTGATGGAGGGGCTCATTCAGCCGTTGTCGGACATATGTGCGCTATCCGAAGGATTCGCAGCCGCGTTGGAGAAAAGCATTGCCGCTTCCGAGATCGCGGATGGTTATCAATATTTGAAAGGGCTTTCAAACGATATTGCGCTTGGCGTTAAACGGGGTTTAATGGGGGAGCTTACCGGAGAAAGTATACTGATACTTGCGCCTGTTTTTGACAGGAACGCATTGATCATGGAAAGCCTGGGGGATACCGCGGCAGCGACCTACGTGTTCAGGCTCACGGAAAGCGGTTCGTTTGATGCGGCACAATGGCGGCGCTATCTGCTCGAGTTTAACGAATGTATGCTCAGCGTCAATTTCCGCCGCGAACTGATATACTTGAGCGAGGAAGCGCTGGGAGAAGCGCAATATGAAAGTTATAAAAACGCGCTGCGCCGCATACCCGCCCTGCAGAAATTAAGGTCATTGTTCGTTGGCCGTGCGGTGCACAGCCGTTTTGATTCATGGAAGAAAAAAATAGAAAGCTATATGCAGTAAAGGAGCGTTTTTATGGCAGGTTACGATAAACCCTGTATAGGATGCGGTACGCTGATCGGCTATGGCAGCCAGTTTTGCCCTGCATGCGGCAGGGTGAGCCCGTTTTACGACGCCTGCCCGACATGCGCGGCAGAGATTAAGCGCACCTGGCAGCGATGCCCGTCCTGCGGGCGGGAGTTATATGTGACATGCCCGCATTGCGGCCAGCGCACGTTTGTTGCGGAAAAGTGCGACGCGTGCAAAGCATCCCTTTTGTTTCAGTGCGGCAACCCGCGCTGCGGCGCGCCGCAGTTTTTTATGAATACGAAATGTACCGCGTGCGGGAAAAAGATTAAATAAATTGACGGAGGATATGAATATGATGCATGCATTTACGCGCAATTACGAAGACAACAGCACCGAGTCGGGTTTTGAGTTCACATTTTATTGTGACGTGTGCCACGACGGGTTCCGTACATCCTTCATTGAGTCGGAAACGTACAAAAAAGGCAGCCTGTTCAGAGGGATTACACGCGGCGTAGGTGCGGCGGCCAGCCTTTTTGGCGGCAGTGTGCTGGGCGGAATACAGCATGCGGCTTATCAGAGCGAGCATGTGCTTTCGGAGCGCTTTAACGGTATGACGCCGGAGTGGCACAAAGAACATGAAAAGGCGTTCGCAGCCGCCCAAAATGAAGCGCAGCAGCATTTCCATCGTTGTAACAAGTGCCACCAGTGGGTTTGCGATTCCTGCTGGAACGATGAGGTCGGCCTGTGCGCTGAATGCGCTCCAAGGGTCAATGTGGAAATTGCCGCCGCGCGCGCGGATAAGATGAAACGCGACATCTGGGATAAGGCCGATCAGACGCAGGTTTTCAAAGGCGAGATCGAACAGAAGGCGACATTCTGCCCTGAATGCGGAAAACCTGCAGGCCAAAGTAAATTTTGCACCAACTGCGGCGCAAGCCTCGCACTTAACGTTTGCCCGAATTGCGGCGCGGAAAACGATAAGAGCGTACGCTTCTGCGGCGAATGCGGTACAAAGCTTAAATAATAATTTAAGCAGATAAGCCGGACGCATAAGCGGGTGTTATGTGTTCGTTTTTAGCATCCAATGTCTAAGGGAATAAACGTTGCATTTATTCGTTTTAGATGGTAATTTATATCTGGTAATTTTGAAGCGTATATAGGCATCAAGTAGCCAATCCTATAAAATGTATTTGCTCTGATAATCCTATACAAAAGGATGATTATGGAACAATTTAAACAAATAGTGATACTGATACCATCGTATTTGCCGGATGAAAGGCTTATAACGCTCGCCGAAGAGTTGTTGCGGGAAGATTTCTATGAAATACTGATCGTGAATGACGGCAGCGGAGAGCCTTATGAGCATATTTTCAGCCGCCTTAAGTCGATAGGGTGCCGCGTGGTTAAGCATGCGATAAACATGGGTAAAGGCCGAGCTTTAAAAACCGGCATCAACGATATTTTATCGCGCGGTCTGGGAATAAAAGGCGTCGTCACGGCGGACGCAGACGGGCAGCATCTCGTTAAAGATATCAAGCGCGTGGCCGAAGCGCTGCTGGAATCCGAAAATATGATCGTACTCGGTAAGCGCGTGTTTGCGGGTAAAGTACCGGCGAAGAGCCTTTTGGGCAATACGATTACGCGCAACGTATTTAACTTCGTGAGCGGTCAGAAGATATTTGACACTCAGACAGGCCTTCGCGGGATACCGTATGGCGCGCTGCCCGATCTGCTCAGGCTTTCCGGCGAACGTTACGAATACGAGATGAATATGCTGCTGGAGGCGTCGGGACTCGGGCTTAAGCTTGGCGAGGTTGATATCGAAACCGTATACCTCAATGACAACAAAGGATCTCATTTTAACGCTTTTAAGGATTCGTGGCGAATCTATCGCCTGATTATCATGTTCGGCGGGTCATCGCTGATTTCATTTCTGATCGATTACGCGCTGTACGCGCTGTTTTTAGCTACATTGCCGCAAATCAATATATGGCACATTACGACTCCGATGATTTCCACTGCGGCAGCGCGCGTATTAAGCTCAGCGGTTAATTTCGCTATCAATCGGAGCGTGGTATTCTCAAAAGGGAAAAAGAAGAATCTAAAAAGGCATTTGATAGGGTATTATATATTGGCCGCCTGCATTCTTGCAGTCAATATGTTACTGATTAATCTATTTATCAGCCTTGGCGTCAATGAATACCTCGCAAAGCTGCCGGTAGAAGCGATACTGTTCTTCGTGAGTTTCATACTTCAAAAAAGAGTTGTTTTTAAATAACCGATAAGCGCTAAGCCATTTGGCGGATAATCCGCCAAATGGCTTTTTGTTTTGTGATGCCAGGGGATGGAACGCAGTGTTTGTACGCGGTTCATACAACATTGTTTCCTTGACCCGGGGAAACGAAACCACTATAATGGAAACAGTAATTTTTGGAGGAAGAAACATGAGCAATGTTGCATTTTACATTGGCAATATGCCGATATACTGGTATGGCATCATCATCGCAGCAGGCATGGTTGTCGGCGTATTGATCGGAATTTATGAAGCGAAAAGAAAAGGTTACCGTTCGGAGATGGTTCTGGATTTGATACTGATTGCGATTCCGCTTTGCATTATATTCGCAAGGATTTATTATGTTGTATTTGAATGGGATATGTTCTCATCCAATTTGTTAAGCGTATTCAACATTCGGCAGGGAGGCCTGGCGATATACGGCGGCGTCATCGGCGGTGTCATCGCTGCGGTGATATTCTACTTCTGGCGGCGCGTTGAAATCGGAGAAGTTATGGACATTGCGGCTCCCGGGCTGATTATCGGACAGGCGATAGGCCGGTGGGGCAACTTCATGAATCAGGAAGCATTCGGCCCCATGATAACCGATCCCAAGTGGCAATGGTTTCCCGCCGCTGTATTCATCGACAAACTTCAGGAATATCATATGGCGACGTTTTTTTATGAATCGATGTGGAACCTGATCGTATTTGCGATATTGATGCTTGTGCGTAAAAAAATAAAGGTACGCGGCGGTTTGTTCGCTTTGTATGCAGTACTTTACGGCTTTGGCCGATTCTGGATTGAGCAGCAGCGCATGGACAGTCTGTGGTGGGGCAATATCAGAGTCTCGGAAGGATTAAGCGAACTGCTGGTATTCGGTGGTATTGCATATCTGCTTTATATGCATTTTTCTAAAAGAGAATACTTCGCATATACCGGATATTACGAACTTGGGCTTACAGAAGAACAGATAAACAGTTTAAAAGGCAAGAACGAATTGCTGAAAGCACAATATGATCTGAAAAAGGCGCAGTGGTTTGCGGATATCGTACGAACAGACAGTATGACATCCCCTTATTACCGCGCCGTGAAGGAAAAAGCGGATAAGTTGAACGAAAAGGCAAAGGCATTAAACGAAACATTGGGTGCGGATCATGACAAAGTAAAAGCTTTGCAGAAAAAAGCCGGGATATATTACAACAGAGCAGAAAAAATTTATGCACAGATTAAGCTCAAAGGCCGCCTCAAGCTGGCAGAATCGGATGCTGAAAAAGCAAGCGCGTTGGTTGATTCACTTAAAAAAACGGATCCGGACAGCGATGAAGCTCTGGCAGCACTGGAAAAAGCCGAACTGGCTGGCTTGCTCGTGGAAAAAATAAAGGACAGCATGGAAGAAGAAAAGATAAAAAATAACGCATGGCTTGATAAGGCGGAAATCAGGATCACCGAACTTAAGCTTAAAGTGGAGAAGGAAGAAGTGAAGCTGAGTAATAAGAAAAAAAGTAAAAAAGACATCGATCCCAAAGACGATAATACATATGAAATAAAGCAGGAGAAGAAATCCGCAAAGGGTAAAAAAACAGAACAAGAGAACGATAAATAATAATAAACAATAAGCGTTAAGAGGGGACAGCTAAAACTGCCCCCTCTTTTTTGAAGTATCTGTATCATTTCGCCGTAGAAAAGGTTTGTATTCCATATCCGCCAATATTGTAAAATTAGACTTGACGCTCCGCGCCATCCGACATTTTTTTATAATCGTACGATGTTATTCTTTCGCAGAAGGAGGGTGGTCTTAATGCA
>CAZLRM010000051.1:0-9019 GCA_964561895.1 uncultured Christensenellaceae bacterium
TTCACCGTGGCGGTGAGCCGCGGTTTTGGCGACAAAAAGGAGACGGATTTTCTGCCGGTGGTTACCTGGCGGGCGCTCGCGGAGAACTGCAGCAAGTTCCTTGCCAAGGGGCGCAAAGTGGGCGTATCGGGCCGGATACAGACAAGAAGCTATGAAGCGCAAAACGGTGAGCGACGCTATGTCACCGAAATCATTGCGGACGATGTCGAGTTTTTATCGCCCAAAGGAGAAGGCGGGAGCAGCGCACGCATGACGGATGTGCCGCCGCCGCCCGATGATGCGGGGCTGTTCGGGGACGAACAGGGCGATTTTGAGCCACTGGACGACGAACAGATGCCCTTTTAACGAAAAGGAGAAAGGCCAATGACAATGGCAAACAATAATAATGTTGGCGACGACAAGATGAAAAAAATGCGCAGGGGCAGGCCCAAGCGCAAGATCTGCGCGTTCTGCGCGGATAAGTCCAAGAGTATAGACTACAAGGACACGATGAAGCTGAAGCGCTTTTTATCGGAGCGCGGCAAGATACAGCCGCGGCGTACCTCCGGCGTATGCGCTAAGCACCAGAGAGAGCTTGCGATGGCGGTTAAGCGCGCGCGCATGATGGCGCTGCTGCCCTACTCGCAGGACTGAAAAAACAAGCTGGAGAGAGTGGTGGTAATAGCCGCTCTCTTTTTGTATCGGGGAACCGGTAAGGGATGACACCGTCATAAAGGCAATTGGAGAAGTGTATGGACTATCGGCAAAGTTATGAGCAGTGGCGCACGTGGGCAAAGGATGCGCAGGTCGCTGCGGAGTTAAGCGAGATTGAAACGGACGAAGATGCAATCAGGAACCGTTTCGAGACAGAAATGTTTTTCGGTACTGCGGGGCTGCGCAGTAAGCTGGGCGCCGGCCCCGGCCGTATGAACGTATATACCGTGGGCCGTGCGACGCAGGGATTGGCCGCGTATGTGGCCCAAAATCGCGGGCAGGATAAGGGCATGGTGATCGCATTCGACACACGAAAAAACTCTGATGTGTTCGCGTGGGAGACCGCACTATGTTTTGCGGCGTGCGGCGTCAAAACTTATCTTTTTAAACAGCCCACGAGCGTGCCTGAGCTTTCGTTCACAATACTGCACCTCGGTGCATTCGGCGGAGTTGCGATTACGGCGAGCCACAATCCTAAAGAGTATAACGGCTATAAAGCGTTTGCGTCGTGGGGCGGGCAGCTTTTGGGCGACGCAAGCGAAGAAGTGATGCGGCTTATCGAGCAGGTACCGTATGAAAACATTAAGACGATGAACCGCGAAGAGGCGCTTGAAAAAGGGCTGATTACGCTGATCGGCGAAGAGCCGGACAAGGCGTATTATGATAGACTGCTTGGCATGGCGCGGCATCCTCAGGTTATTCAAACGTATGGCGGGCAGGTGAAGGTGGTATACTCGCCGTTGTTCGGCACGGGTATGCGCACATTTGAAGCGACCGCGATGCGCCTGCCGTATGATATATCCGTGGTAGAGAGCCAGCGCAGCCCGGATTCAGATTTCCCCGGCCTGGATTCGCCGAACCCGGAGGACGAGCGCACGCTGGCCGAGGCGATACGCCTGGCATCACGCATAGGTGCGGATATCGCGATAGGCACAGACCCCGATGCCGACCGCATGGGCGCTGCGGTGCCAAACGACAGCGGTGAATATGTGATGATATCGGGCAATCAGATCGGATGCGTGCTTTCCGATTACCTGCTGAGACATAATCAAGAGACAGGACGGCTGAAGCCCACGGATTTTATCGTAAAATCGTTCGTGTCCACACGCATGGCGGACGAGATCGCGCGGCGTTACGGCGTTAACTGCGTCACCATCCCCACGGGCTTTAAGTACATTTCCGACATGATACGAAGCAATCCTAACAAGCGGTTTGTGTTCGGTTTCGAGGAAAGCTGCGGCTTTCTCGCAGACGATTTTGTGCGCGAGAAGGACGGCGTGATGGCCGCGCTGCTGCTGCTCGAAGTGCTTTGCGAGTGCAAAAAAAAGGGTATAACGCTATACGCTCATTTGCGTTCTCTCTATGAAATTTACGGCTGGTATAAGGATAGGGTCGTATTCGCGCAATACGACGGCATGGACGGCATGAATAAAATTGAGGGCATTATGGCGACGCTGAGAAAGAGCCCGCCTGAGGTGCTGGGCGGGCAGCGTGTGATAAGTCGCATCGACTATTTAGACGGGACGATTACCGACGGGGCCGGGCAACGCGCTTACGAATTTACGCGTACCGACGCGCTGGAGTTTTCGCTGCCTTCGGGATGGCTTACAATCCGGCCGTCGGGTACGGAGCCCAAGGTGCGCGTATATTTCGGCGTTCACGAAAAAACAAACGCAGCCTCCGAGGCGCTATTAGGCGCGCTGGAGCAGAGCGCAAAAACACTACTCGTTTAACAATCCGGGAACGCGGCGATGCGCGCGGCGAGCCTTTCCATCTGCTCGTCTGTGCCGATTGAGATGCGCAGATACTGAGATATGCGCGGCTTATCAAAGTGGCGCACATAAATATTGTCTTGCTCCAGCCAGTCCTTCAGGCGCGAAGCATCCGCGCCTTTTTTGCTGCCCGCAAACACAAAGTTCGCACGGGACGGAAGCACGGTAAACTTAAGATTGCGCAGGCGAATCGAAGCGCTCTCCCGCGTGGCGATGATCTTTTGGGTGATGCCTTCGTAATATTGCGTATCGCGCAGCGCCGCCGCGGCCATGCACTGCGCCGCCGCGTCGAGCGGATACGAGTTGAAGCTGTTCTTGATGCGCTCCAGGCCTTTTATGAGGTGAGGCTGCCCGAGCGCGTATGCGACGCGCAGCCCCGCGAGCGCGTGCGATTTTGAAAGCGTGTGCACAACCAGCAGGTTCGGGTATTCTTTCACCAGACGGTCGGCGCTTTGCGCGCCGAAAGCGCTGTACGCCTCGTCTACGATGACCACGCAGTGCGCGTTATTTTGCAAAATGGCTTCCACATCGGAAAGCGGCAGCGCGATGCCGGTGGGCGCGTTGGGATTCGCGAGCACGATACCGCCCGGTGCGCGCAGCTCTTCAACCGGTATTGTGAAATCATCGCCGAGCGGCAGCAGTGAGTATGATATGTTGTACAGCTCCGCCCACACGGGATAGAAGCTGTAGGTGATGTCGGGAAACATGATCTCCCCGTTAAAAAACGCGAGGAACGCAAAGCCTAATACTTCATCCGAGCCGTTTCCGCAGAATACGTGTGATTCGGGCAGGCCGCTTACTTGCGCGGCGGCACTGCGAAAGTCCCCGCCGTCCGGGCGTGGGTACAGGCGCAGCTTCGCGGCATCGAAGCCTTGATAGGCTGACAGCGCCTTGGGCGAGGGCGGATACGGGTTTTCGTTGGTATTGAGCTTGATGATATTTGCTTGCTGCGGCTGTGCGCCCGCCGTATACGGGGCGATTCCGCGAGCCTTATTGCTCAGATAATCGTTCAATCAGGCCTCCAAATTTTAAAGCTTGCATTGCGCGTTCACTCTATATTATCATAAAATTCATAATTTAATAACAAAAAAATCGGGCACAATGGTTTAATTGTGATAAAATCAATTACTGTATTGTCGATATACTAAATGAATGATTAAAAAAGAGTGAGGTTTTATGCCGGCGTATTTGACGCACAGGGTTGCGGGGGAAAGGGTTTTAGACAAGCTGTCTCAAGAGGTACCAGATAAAAATGCGTTTTTTCTGGGGTGCCAGGGGCCTGATATGCTTTTTTTCAGAGACTTTCAGCCGTGGCGCGCGCCATTAAAGAGCTTGCGGATCGGATTGCGCATGCATCGCGAACGTGTGCGCGAGATGTTTAAAACCGCGCTCGACTTTGCGCGCCAGTATGAAAACGAAGACCGCGGCGAGCTGATCGCGTACATCACCGGATTCATTACGCATTACGCGATTGATAAAAACACCCATCCTTTTGTCTATCACAAGGCGGGTAAAAATATCGGTGCACACAACCGCATTGAGTTTATGTGGGACAGCTACGCCGCCAAGGAGCAGTGGGATATCGAACCGCAGCAGTTCGACATCTATTCGGACATTATGTACGGTAAGGTGGGCGAAGGGATATGCGGCTGGTACAAGGCTGTCGTTAAAGAGGTATACGGAAAGAATATCCGCATGCGCGTGATACCCAAGGCGCAGAAGCATTTTGCCAAGATCAAAGCGAGGCTCGCCGACATCAACCTGATGTGGCGCGTGCTTATCCGCATCGTGCGCGGCCTTTGCGGCTTTGATGTGAGTGCGATGATGTACCCCAAGCAGCGCAGCGAGGAGTGGTTCTCGCGCGAGGAGTACATAAGCATGCAGGATATGCTGCAAAGGGGTATCGATGAAGCGTGCGATATGATCCGTTTTGCGATCGATTACATTTCGGGAGAGGAACACGCGTTGCCCGAGTGGTTCGGCGACACCGACTTTTCGGGCTGCAGCAAAGCTTAATATCCTTTTTCGGCAAAGAACGCCGCGATATCTTCCGCCATCGTAAGCTGCTCGCCGACAGCGTCCATAGCGCGCAGCTGCGCGGCAAGGCTGGCGGAGGAAAACACGGAGCCTGTAAGCGCCGCGGGCAGGCGTTCTATAAAATCGGCGTCCATTGCGTCGGAAAATACGCGTGATTCCGTAATGATGCCGTTTTTAAGCGAAAACTGAAATTCTGCGTTACCCCATGCAAAGCGCGTACCCGTTTCAATATCGAAGCAGGGCGACTGTCCGAATTGCCATTCCCAGGTCGCGTTGCGCGCTTCGATTGCGGCAATCTCTTCCGCGCAGCTCATCACAAGCGGCTCGCATTTTCCGTAATTCTTTTCAAAGCTTTCTTTAAGCGCTTCCGCCACTGATTCCACATCGATCGCGGGGTTTCTGTCCGACAGGTTGCATACGCGCGAACGCACGGATTCCACGCCTTTCGAGGCGATTTTATCGTGAGAAACGGAAAGGTAACGCGAGAGCTTGCTCATATCCACGCCGACGAGTATCGTGCCGTGGTGAAACGCGCTGCTGCGCCTGAAACAAAACGCGTTGCCGGAAAATTTCGCCCCTTCGGATAAAATATCGTTACGGCCTGAAAACTCCGCATTGACACCTAATGACTTAACCGCGCCCAGTATGACGCCCAGCTGGCGGTTTAGATCGTAATCCTCGCGGCTCACGATAAACGAGAAGTTGAGGTTGCCCATATCGTGGAATACCGCACCGCCGCCCGAGATCCTGCGCGCAAGCTTCCCGCCTTCTTCCTCAAGCAGCTGATGGCGGCATTCCTTCCACGCGTTCTGGTTCTTACCGATCACGACGGTATTCTGATTCTGATACAGATACAGCACAGCGGTTTGCGGAGGCAGGTGAAGCAGCGTGGCTTCCTCTGCCGCAAGATTATACCACGGACACGTGGAGCTTGAACGATAAAATAAAAAACGGCGAAGCATTGTCAATCTCCTGTTATATATATTCTGAATCATACCATGAGAGGTTAAATTTATTCAAACGTTTTTATAGCCTGATGTAGAGTATGAAAAACAAGATACCGCACATAATAAACATAACAAACGTGAAAGGGCGTATTCAAAATGTCAAAAATGGATTGCTCATGCTGTAAAAAAGCGATGGAATCGCGGTCGATGCAAAACTGCAAGGGGTGCAATGCATATATGTGCCAAGATTGCTTCGATCTGAACAGCGGCTATTGCAGCGACTGCCAGCAGAGCCTCGAGATATACGATTAATTAAAAGGGCTAAATCAACGCTTCGTTTTTAAATATGCACTGATGGCGGCAATCGTTTTGGGCGATATTACATGTTCAATACGGCAAGCATCGGTTTCCGCTGTCTGTGCGTCTAAATCAAGCGTTTTTACAAAAAAATCGGTGATCATATGGTGCAGGCCGTGAATATAATCGGCCTTTTTACGTCCCTCTTCGGTCAGCGATATGCTACCATACGGTTCCTGCAGAATAAAGCCCGCCTGCTTCAAATGCGTCATCGCGCGGCTTACGCTGGGCTTGGTAACGCCTAGATAGCGTGCGATATCCACCGAACGCACCGGATTTCTTCCCGCTTCCAATTCGACGATTGCTTCCAGATACATTTCAACGGATTCGCTGGATTCCATAAGCTTATCCTTCCTTTTGTTTTTGCTCAAAGAAGCTTAATCATCCTTTCAGGTACAAAAGCCAGAATAATACCGCTGCTATGATGAAAGGCAACAAAAACAGCAGCCGCTTGGAACCCAACTGTTTTTGAAATTCGCGCTCGTGTTCATCCGGTTCCGGATTTCGGATGCGGTATAACGTTTGCTGCCACTTTTCTTTCAAGCCCATTCGTTTTCTCCATACATACTCTTATCAGGTATTATACCATTTAAAAAAATGCCTCGTAAAGGTTAACATTTTTGGGTGTAAAAAATACTAAAGCCGGTATGCATAAATATAAAATACGCAAACCTGCAATGACGTATTCTAAAAATTTTTTTATACAATTTGATTTGCGTGCAGGAGTTTTTCAATCTCGCGAATGGTCGCGATTGCTTAGATTTTCGTATGTTGTGGAAAACAATGTGGATAACGTGGATAACTTTATACATTCGGCTACGCAAAAATTATTCATTAAATTTTTAAGAGGTATAACCAGTGAAGTTTACAGTAACGTTACAAACGGAAACTTATACAATAAAGCGTTGAAATATGCAGAATGTTGAATTAAACGCCGCGGATAAATTTTCTTGTTATGGGAATGATAAAAGCAAACCACGGAAAGGCGGCGCAGAGAATGTACGACAGCCTGGATGATATCAAAACGGAGATGCGGGAAATCAGAGGCGCGCATGTGATGCTTCGGGCGAGAAACGGCAGACGCGGCGGGTACGAGCGCGACGGCATACTCGAAGGGCTTTATCCCGAGGTGTTTACGGTGCTTGTGAAAGAGCACGGCTACAGGCGGCGGTATTGTTTCTCCTATTCGGAAGTGCTTACCCGCCATGTCGAGATCGGTTTATATCCAGAACCCGGCCTGTCTGCAGGTCCTGAAACATAAGCCAGTAGCCGCGCGCATCCCCCGAGGTGCAGCGGACATATGTGGAAAACCCGTCAAGCCAGACGGGCGGCGCCATGCTGTAATCGCCCGGTACGCCGATCACGTCCGCATCGCATCCGTTCACACTTGCTCGGCCGGATATGTAGTGCCACCAGCCGGTCGGCCCGGGATACGATACCTTGACCCATTCGCTGCCCGGGAACATGCCGGGAAACGGATCGATGTGGCTTTGCCGCATGCCGCCAGCGCATGTTTCGGCAGATTCTTGCGAAGCCGTCTGCGCTGCAGGCTTTGCAGACTCGCTCTCAACAGGTTCGTTATTGCTGACTGAATCGTTCCGATCAGATTCGCTTTCCTGCGGTAAAGGCTGCGGCTCCTGCGGCCCCGAAGCTTGTGGTAAAGCAGGCTCTTCCGCCGTAATTTCAATTGGTGCGGCGCTGTCCTGTGCATGCTTAAACCGGTAGTGCGAAATGATATCGTTCCAGTTTAAGCCGGAGGATTTAAGAATAAACTCTCCGTGCCGAATTAAGGCTGCACCTGCCACGTCGGCGGGACGAACGCCGCTGATTTTCGCCTGCAGCACCGTACCGGCGACACTGCCGGCTTCAAATCCTGAGCTGTCGTGCCTGAACAGCGTCAGCACGCTATCCTCGCCAAAGTTTGTTTTGCTTTGGTAGTATACCGCTATGCCGCCCGGGACAGCGCTAAGCTTCAGAGTTGCGCCGCTGTCCCATTGCCCCGGTATATGGCTGCTTGGTTTTAGCAGCATCACGGCTCGATGCACGGTTTCCATGGTTCCCTCCATACAATGAACATATATGTTATTTATATGGCGCATCAGGTGAAAAAAGCCCGGGTGCCAAAGGCTCCGACGTAAAATTTAGTGCTTGAAATGGCATTGCAGATGCATTATAATATCAAACACTGATGTTTGTGTTCCAATAATATGCCGCTATAGCTCAGTAGGTAGAGCACATCCATGGTAAGGATGGGGTCATCAGTTCAACTCTGATTAGCGGCTCCAGTCGAAATGCTCGGAAAGCCTGTATTTATCGGGGTTTCCGGGCTTTTTTGATTGTTTTTGTAACCATGATAATTCTGGATGGGATGTTAAATCGTATTATATAATCCCGTCTGATATCGTATGGTTCGTCGGTTTTAAAGTCGGTTTTGAATCGGTTTCAAGTCGGATTAAACGACGACGTGGTCATCATTTCAGCGATTTCTTTCATTTTATCCTTGGACGGATGCACATAATTGTTTAGCGTGGTTGTGATATCCTTATGCCCCAGAATCTCTGAAACCGTCTTGTAATCTGCACCACGTGCGATTGCAGTGCTTGCAAAAGTATGGCGGGTCACGTTTGCAGAAATCACCTTGATGCCAGCTTTATCGCAAATTCTTGTGAGGTCTCGGTTGAAGTTCCGCGGATGAATGTGCGTACCTTTTACCGAGCAAAACACAATACCATTGTCGTTAAACCCGCTTGCGAGACGCTTTTTCTTTAACTCTTTCAGCAGTCCAACATTTTTCTCGCTCAGAGGAATGGTTCGAACGCTACTGTCGGTTTTTGGAGCAGACTGCACCTTTATCACCTCTTTCCCGTTTTCGTCCTTCACCCGGATAAGAGTTTTATAGACCGTAACCTCAGCTCTTTTCAGGTCAATGTCTGCCCAATCAAGCGCAAGAATTTCACCAATTCTCATCGCTGTACCAAGCCCTGTTTCAATCGCCTCATAAATGTTGCGACCTTTTGCTGCCTGAAGCAACTTGCCAACATCATTTTCAGGTAGTATTTCCATCCGAGGTTTCGGTACAGTAGGCAGTTTCAGCCCTCTCGTTGGGTCTTTAACGATCATTTCGTTTTTCATCGCTTTATCAAGTGCCATACTCAATATGCTCTTAACCTTCTGCAACGTCGCAGGCGAGTACTTTTCAGTAAGCGTATTAAA
>CAZLRM010000052.1:0-8984 GCA_964561895.1 uncultured Christensenellaceae bacterium
CAAGAATCAAGTTGAAAAGGCTATACCCACAGTTTAAGAGTTAACAGAGTACTAGATCAAATAGCAGGCCGATTTAGTTATCAGCGTGGGCGTTTTGGTATTATAGCTTGCAGGAGTATAGATAGTCTTGATCTATTTAATAAAAGATGTGCTGATACATATCGTGATGATCGCGGTCTGATTATTCCTGTAGTAGATACAGACATTTATAATGCCCTTGACTACTTAATTGATAATAACAATCAAAGTTTTGAAACTATTCTCGAAAGACGGTATAGACAAATAATATCGTATTGCTAATTAAACATGTACATGGTTGAATCTCTTCCCCCCTCCCCATACCGCGCGCCTTGTGCTATGATAGCGCCATAGGGGCGTGCATCGCCGCCCGCAAGGAGGCCTATGAAAAAATCGCCGAACCAGATACGCACCTACACCGGGGTGTTTATGGACCCGTTTACGATGACGCCGGAGCAGGTGCATATTGCCGATATCGCGCATTCGCTCTCGCTCACCACGCGCGCCAACGGGCATATATCGCATTTCTTCTCGGTCGCGCAGCACTGCGTCAACTGCGCGCGCGAGGCGCAGGCGCGGGGGCTAACGAAGCGCGTACAGCTTGCGTGCCTGCTGCACGACGCCTCGGAGTGCTACCTTGCCGACGTGGTGCGCCCCGTCAAGCGGCGGCTTTCCGGCTACGCCGAGGCGGAGCAGGCCGTGACCGCGGTCATAGAGCACGCGCTGGGCATTGCGGATTTAACCGAGGCGGAGCGCAGCAGCGTCGCCGAGATCGACGACGCTATGCTCTACTTCGAGTTTGTCGCGCTCACCGGGCTGCAGATATTCGACAAAGCGCCGGTTGCCTATATGCGGCACGACTTCTCATTTTGCGACATGGCGGAAGTGGAGGCGCGGTTCATCGCGCTGTATCGCGAGCTGGGCGGGAAGTAAGGGCAGGATTTTTGCCCAACAATATAGAGGAAGAGATATGGTATGGAATCGATAACAGCAGTCACAACGCATTGCCATCCCTCCGCAGCAAACTATGATCACATTCGATGAAATGGCCGCGCTGCTCGACGAAGTCGCGGAGGAGTTCCCGAAAGAGTTCTACCGGGAACTCAGCGGCGGCGTTGTGCTCGCGCCCGGCGTCAAAAAGCATGAGGAAGACGGCCTGCTCATACTGGGGGAGTACATCCGCGGCGGCGGGCTGGGGCGATACATCGCCATATATTACGGCTCGTTAAAGCAGGTGCATGGGCATCTTTCCCGCGCGCGTATGAAGGCGCAGCTCAGGGAAACGCTGAGCCACGAGTTCACGCACCACCTGGAGTCCCTCGCCGGGGAGCGCGGGCTGGAGATTGAGGACGAGCAGCGGATAAATGAATATAAACTGCGGAAGCGAATCAAGACCAAAGGCGGGTGAGGAGCATGGACAGGAATATTGAATGGCTGCTTGACGGTGACCCATGGGTACAGTACCGCACGCGCGTTGATCTGCTGGGCGAGAAGGAGGACTCGGAAGCGGTGCAGAAAGCGCGTGAGGAGATGATTGCGCATCCGAAGGTAAAAGCGCTCATCGCGGAGTTTGCGCGATGGGAGGATGAGACGGTGTGCAGCCACAAAAGCGCGGGACTGCTGCTGCACAAGCTTACGTTCCTCGCCGATATCGGAATGAAAGCCGGTGACCCCGGCATGAGTGAAATTATTGCGCGCGTACGCGCGTATACCGACGCCGATGGCGTGATACAGGTGCCCGCCATCGTGCCGGCGCATTTTGGCGGCACGGGGAAGAAAGAATGGGGGTGGGCGCTGTGCGATACGCCCAGCCTATTCTATGCGCTTTTTAAAATGGGTTTGGCAGGCGACGAGGAGCTGCTGCGCGGCGCGGCGCGTTTGAATGCGCTCGCACGCGGCAACGGTTTTCCGTGCGCCACCGGCGGCCTGGGCAAATTCCGCGGCCCGGGCAAAAAGGAAGACCCATGCCCGTACGCGACGCTCGTGACGCTAAAAGCGCTGTCACAAACGGGCGCGTACCGCGGCGGGGAAGCGTGCCGCAATGCGGCGGAAACGCTGCTTGGCCTGTGGACGCAAAGCCGGGAACTGCACCCCTATATATTCTATATGGGTACAGACTTTCGGAAGCTCAAAGCGCCTTTGGTATGGTACGACATACTCCACGTTGCCGATACGCTCTTGCAGTGCAATTGGCTTCGGGGCGACCCGCGTCTTATAGATATGGTATCCGTCATCGCAGCAGCCGCGGACGAAAACGGACTGTATTGCGCGCAGTCGGAATGGAAAGCGTGGAAGGGCTGGGAGTTCGCGCAGAAGAAAGAACCCTCGCGATGGGTTACCTTCTTAGCGCTGCGGATACTGGGGCGTCTGTCCATATAAACGCAAAGGGCGGCTAACAGCCGCCCCAATATTTCATCACTGTTCACCAGCCGCCGCGCGCGCCTCCGCCGCCGAAACCGCCGCCGCTGAATCCGCCGAATCCGCCGCCAAACCCGCCGCCGCCCGAGAATCCGCCTCTGCTAAAACCACCCGAACTGGACGGACGGGAGGCCATCGCGGAGGTAAAGCCGCCCATGCTGTGCGAGATATAATGCGTGAATACAAGCGTGTTAAACATACGATCGGAGGAGTATCCGCTGTACCACTGCGGAGGCTGCATGCCGATCTCCTCAAACTTCTTCGCCCATATATCCGTAACTCCCAGCACGTAAGCGTAGGGCAGCACGTTGTAGAAGTACGAGGGGTTTTCCTCCACGAGCTTTTCGATACGGTCCTTCTCGGCTTTTTCGATAAAGTTGCGGAAGCCAAGCAGTTTGCCGTACCACTCCGAGCCCTGCTTTGTGCGCTTGCGCATGATGACCGTAAGCGGCAGCATGATAAACGTCGCAGCCGAAGACGCCAAAGTGATATAGAGCACCGCAAAATCGTAAGATACTGAGAATATCACGGTTACGACGAAGATGTAGATCAGAAACAGTATCAGGAAGATAACCGCGTATATGATCAGTTTGGCGATTCGCCGCCCTGGCTGTGTGGAGCGCCATTTTTCAAACAAGTCTACGAGAAGGAATACCGGCAGGCTTAAAATCCAGCCGAAAAAGCACGCCAGCGCAACCGAACCAAACAGGCTGCCGCCCTCGCGGAAGCAGTACATGAACAGAGTGAATGCGACAGGCAGCATCGTGATTACGCCCATTGCGGAGCGCGCCGTTTTGGACGCTTTGGTAAACACGTTTCTCTCTTTAGCGCTCTCGAAATAGAGTTTTATGCTGTTCTTGGTATGCTTCATCGCCTCAAAAAACGTATTTTTAAGGCTGTGAACCGATACTTCGTTGCGATACGCGAATATCTTGCTGAACATGTATTGCTCATAGCCGCGCGCGCCGGAAAGGTCTTTGAGCTTTACAAGCTCGTAGTCGCCGTGCCCATGCTCCACGATCTTAAGGTATCCTTTGTCGGCCCAATAGAGCAGCAGGGAAACCGCGTCCCTGTCGTCCGCGCAGCCGTCGATGACGTATCCCGCCTCGGCGGGCGTCATGCCGTCAGGCGCGTAGAACTCCACGGTAGGGTGCACTTTACTGTCCCGCCCGAGCACCAGCCACAGTATAAACGCAAGCAGCACCGCCGCGCCGCTGACCGCGTAAGCCGCGATGTTCCATGCCGCATAAGGGTCAGTTTCACCCGTAAAGTAATCGTCGTCGGGGAACTCGGCGCGCAGCGTGATATACTCTCCGCCCGTCATAGGGCGCAGCGCGCGCCCGGTAATCGTGTTGCCGCTTTTTTCCCATGCCACGCCCGAGGTATCGGTGGAATATTCGCCTATCGTCGCATTGACGAGGCCTTTGTCAAAGGCTTTGGGGAACTCGACGGTGAAGCTTGCCTGCCCGATGGTGTAGCCGTATTCGCAGTAGATGAGGTTGCGGTAGAATTCGTCATTGTCCGGGTTGCCGTTATCGCCCAAGTCCACCGTGTAGGTGACGACATACGTCTGCTCGCCCGTGACGATTTTATCCGCGCTGCCGATTTTGGCGACTAGGAAACGCGAGCCGTCGTCGTAACTCTCGCGCGATAGTTCATACTCTGCGCCCTGTACGTCAAAATCGCAGACACGCTGCGAATAATCCATCATACGCCATTCGTCGTCTTTGGCGACATAGTAATATTCGCTGCCCTTGTACTGCACGGCATAGTAAAAGCCGTGGCCGGGTTCAAAAAAATCGAGCACCAGCGTTTCCGTAACCATCGCGATGTTGCGATCTGACAGTACGATGTGCACGTCGTCGCTGATGATATCGTAGTAGGTACCGCGGCTTTCGTAGGAGCTGTCAAAAGAATCGCTTGCTTGGGCTTCGCCGGGCAGGCAGGCAATCAGCAGCACGGCTGCAATAACCGCAAACAGTGTTAATTTCAGACGTTTCATACCATATCACCTTTCCTTTGACTATTTATCACCGAGGTGGTTGCGGCCCCTTTTCATCGTAAGCCCCCAAATGCATTCCGATTTTTCTATATTATACTATTAGTATCCTGTAATATACAACATATAAAAACCTATAATGCCCCCGGGATGGCGGCGTGACAGACCGCACCGGTATTCGGTAAAACGTGTACAGGCGGCTTTATTGCCGCCTGTACAAATAATATTCTTTTTGCGAAAATCCGGTCGGATTGGTAATGAGGCCTCCTCCGTGGGCGGTTAGAACTGTACCTTTACGTTCTCGCGTTCCGTCTCGGAGGCTACCTCGAACATCGGCTGTTTTGTAAAGTGGAACATCCCCGCGATGATCACGTTCGGGAAAGTCTCACACTTGGTGTTGAACTCCTTGACGACGGCGTTGTAGTACTTGCGTGAGCTCGCAATCTCGTCTTCCATGCGCTGCAGCTCACCCTGCAGCTGCATGAAATTCGCGTTGGCTTTGAGGTCGGGGTACGCTTCCGCGATCGCGAACAGCGACTTTAATGTGCCGGTCAGCGCGTTTTCTCCCTGCACCTTGTCCTCCACCGTTTTGGCGGAAGCGGCGGCGTTACGCGCGGCGATCACGCGCTCGAGCGTCTGTTTCTCGTGGCTCGCATAGCCCTTCACCGTTTCGACGAGGTTGGGAATCAGGTCGTACCGCTTCTTTAAATATACATCCATCGTAGAGAAAGCTTCTTCGATGCTGTTTCTGAGCCGAATGAAACCGTTGTACGCTGCCACAAACCAGATAACGAGTATGAGTACGATACCGCCGATGATAATTGCAGGAACCATTCATTTATCCTCCTTCTGATAATCCTTATTAATTAAGTTCAGACATCCATTGTTATCAGCCGTTTTGCCGCGCCGCTTATGCCGCGGGTCAGCACAGCACACAGCGCCAAAGCCAATACGGCCATGTACGGCACCGCAAGCCAATCCATGCTCAGTAGCGCCACAGGCAGTATGAGCGCAAGCGCAAATATGACGCCCACGAGCATATGCAGCAGCACGTTGATGTTCTGCTTGATGGCCTGCTGTTCGTTACTCCAGTCCAGCTTGGGGCGCGCCGCGTCGATGAGTATCCCTGCGATGGAGCCTGCAATAATGGCGGGTATGCTTATCACGAACCCTAAGGCGGTCATTAAAACCGATGCACCGAAATAGATCGCAAGTACGCACAGCAGCACGACGCTGATAAGAGAAAGCAGCACACCTGTGAGCGTCTTAGCGGCCAGTTGCTGCTTCATTGATACCGGCACATATTTCATAAAGTACAGTGATTTGCCCTCGCGCGATATTGAAGAGCTGGTGACCGCATTGCCAGACGACATAAACGCGGACGCTCCTGCAATAAAGGCGGTCAGCATTAACGGGTTATGTTGGCTCACACCTTCCACAAGTGCCCGAACTGCGTCCATCGACTGGCTGCTCGTAAACATCATGAACAGTATCAGCAGCGGCCAAATGAGGGTTACCAGCACGCATTGCATGAACGCGATGGGGGAGCGCACGAGCAGCCGAACCTCCTTCTTCATGTACGCCCATAGCGCGGGCGCGCCCGCCGTTTCTTTCGTAAGTTCCTCGGCGGAAATCTCCCTGCGTTTCGCGGAGGTCTCGGTGACGCCCGCGACGCCCTTGAAATAAAGTAATTGCCCCAGCAGCAAAAAAACCGCGACCGCCGCGCAGCAGCACAGGAGGTAAAGCAGCATATTGAGCAAACCGGCCCACGCGTCGCTGTAAATCAACGCGCTGCCTGCAAAGACGGTACCCGGGAAGATATTGCTCACGATGGGTATCAGCGAAGTAATGCCCGCGGGATTCTCCATCATACTCTGGATGTTGGTCTGCAGCGCTACATTGAAACCGACCGCGACGATTATCGCGATGATGCCGCTGACGAAGTTGAACGCCTGCTTATTTTTGGCGAAGCGCGTAAAGCGCATCACGAGCATGATGATTACCGCCGCGATGGAGAGCGCGATGACGGGCGCCACCAGCGCCAGCACGACGGAATAGACGATGAACAGCGGCCCGACCGCAGCCCTAATGCCATACGTCACCAGTATAGGCACCAGCACGAAGGATTCAAAAATGTACTCGTATACGACGAGCGTAATAAACTTCGCGCCGAGTATCTGCCACGGGCGGACCGGCAGATACAGCAACTGCGCATTGTCGTCCGCGTGGTACATGACCGAAACGACATAAAAAATGCCGAACAGGAATATCACCGCGCTCGTCGCGCCAAAGGCGAGCGGCAGAAGTGCCGTCGCGCTGCCATACTGCTCCAACACGTCATAAAGGCCAAACGTCATCGCGCCAATGGAAAACGCGAATATGATGAACATAAAGCCCAGCATAATGGGTACGAACCACTTCCCTCGTTTTCCCATCGCGTCGCCGTTTAAAAGCCCGCCGCTTTTGAGCAGCACAGCCGCTAGCTTAAACATCTTACGCATGTTCGGTCATCTCCAAAAACATCTGCTCGAGCGAAGCGTCGCCGCTGTGCAGCGCGTCCATGCCGCCCGCATAGAGTATATTGCCCTTGTCGATCACAGCCACCTTATCGCAAAGCTTTTCAGCCACCTCAAGCACATGCGTCGAGAAAAACACCGTGCTGCCTTCGTCGGCGTGTTCGCGCATCATGGCTTTGAGCTCGAACGCGGATTTGGGATCGAGCCCGGTCATAGGCTCGTCGAGTATCCATACCTTGGGCCTGTGTATCAGCGCGCCCATCAGCACAATCTTCTGGCGCATGCCGTGTGAATAGCTCTGTATCTTGTCGCCGAGCGCGCTGCCCATCTCAAACCGCTGCGCGAGGCTTTTGATCCTTTCACCGCGCTCGCTGCCCATCTCGTAGATATCCGCTATGAACGACAGGTATTCGATGCCTTTGAGGCGAAGGAACACGTTGGGGTCGTCCGGCACGAATCCGATAATCTTTTTGGCGGAAAGAGGGTCCTTTTCGATATCGATACCGTCCACGAGTATCTCGCCCGCGTCGGCTTTTAAAATGCCCGTGATGAGTTTGATCGCCGTGGTTTTGCCCGCTCCGTTGGGGCCCAGGAAACCGTAAATGCAGCCCGAGTTGATGCTGAGGCAGACATTATCGAGCGCCTTTACTTTTCCCCCGTAGGTTTTTGAAACATTTTTTAGTTCTATCATCCGTTTGCCCTCCTGCAGACACAATGAAACCTTTTGCTGAGTATACCATTTTTTTGGCGCAAGGTAAATGGGATTAAGCACGATCCGGTTTCCGCTAAAAATCCCCCACCGATAAACCCTTTAATTGCAAAACTAGACACGGCAGCGGCGATGAAACGACGCATATTGCATATGCGTGTGCGGTAAATTATCTCTGCGCATCTTTTTCGTTGGGGGGGCATATGAAAGGATGGATTATATACAAGGATTGTGAGGAAAACTTAAAACCCGAAAGCTTTGAAGTCCAGCGCTTCGTCGAAGTTGCCGCGGAGCAGGGCATAGAGCTTAAGGTGCTGCGGCCTGAGCAGTTCGATTTAATCGTCACGCGCGAGGATAAAAAGAGCATATTTGTGGACGGCGTGCCTGACGCGCTGCCCGACTTCGTGCTGCCGCGCATGGGTGCGGGCACCTCGTATTTTGCGCTGTCGATACTGCGCCACTTGGAGAAGCTCGGCGTGCCGTGCATCAATTCGTCTGTGAGCGTGGAGACGGTGAAGGATAAGCTGTTTACGCATCAGATACTCGCGGAGCGCAACATGCCCGTGCCCAAGACAATGCTCATGAAATTCCCCGTCGATACGGCGCTTATCGAGCAGCAGATCGGCTTTCCGGTCGTCATCAAGGCGATATCCGGCTCTCAGGGCAAGGGCGTGTTCCTCGCTGAGAAGAAGGCGCATCTGATCGACCTCATGCAGCTCATCGAGCTGACCAACCCCAAGTTTAACCTCATACTGCAGGAGTTTGTGCAGACGAGCCACGGGCGCGATCTGCGCGTGTTCGTGATCGGCGGGCGCGTGGTGGGCTGCATGGAGCGGCAAAGCGCCGACACGGGCTTTAAGGCGAACTACTCCGCGGGCGGCACGGTGAAGCCGCACGAGGTGACGCCCGAGATCGAGTGGCTCGCGACCGAGGCCGCGCGCATTTTAGGGCTCGATATCGCGGGGGTGGACCTGCTGTTTGACGAGGACCACTTCAAGATCTGCGAGGTCAATTCCTCGCCCGGCTTTCAGGGGCTTTCGTCTTGCTGCAACGTCAATATACCGCAGGAGGTATACCACTACATCCGCATACGGTATGGCATGTTCAGGTGAAGGGTAGGGGGGACTTTTACTTATAATGATATACTACACGGAAGGTTATTTCACATCGTATTCCAGCCGCCCCGTCTGCGCAAAGGCAAGCTCTTTGGAGGAGATGCGGTACTTGATCGTAAAGCTTTTTTCGGCCTTGACAAAAAGGAAACAGGGAAGCGCCACGCATTCGCCCACCGCGAGCGCGTCAAACTCAAACGCGGCGATGTGGT
>CAZLRM010000053.1:0-8953 GCA_964561895.1 uncultured Christensenellaceae bacterium
CCTACGCGTACTACCAGAGTATCAAGAAGGGCGTAACGCCCAAAAACGCGCCCTCGTACCAGAAGCCGGGAACGAAACAGAATTAAACACTATTCACTATTCATTATTCACCATTCACTATTCACTGATATCTTCCGTCACCGCACCGGCTGGCACTCCGCGCAGAAATACACGCTGCCGCCCATGTATGCCTGCTTAATTACCGGCCCGCCGCACTGCGGACAGGGCATCCCGTACGTTTTGGCACACAGCCTCGTCTTGTAACCGCCGCTTCGCCCGAACAGGTCTTTCTCGGTGTCGCGGCCGCCGCGTTCTGTCATCTCGGCAAGCGTACTTTTCACACTGCCGTACAGCGCCGCGATTTCATTTTCCGCCAGCGCGGAAACCTTCGTGCGCGGGTTCACGCGCGCGCGCAGCAGTATATCCTGCAGCACGCCGTTGCCAAGGCCGGGGATGCGCTGCTCTGTCGCGAGCAGCCCCTTCGCGCTCAGCGAAGCGGGCGCTGTGGCGGCAATATTATCAAAATACACCTCATCAAACGCGTCCGAGAGCGGGGAGGGCTTTAGGCGCGCGGCCTCGTAATACGGATTATCAAACTGCCCCTCCAAAAACGCCCATATGCCTCCGTACATCTGCACCGTGCATACGAGCGCGGAGCCATCGTCAAACTTAAGAAACAGCTGATGCTTTTGGAGAAGCGACTCCCCCGGCTCTAAATGCCTTAAATATGCGCCATCGCCAAACACCAGCCGCGCGTCCCCCAGCGTAATCTGCACCATGCCGCCAAAGGCCTGCGCGCCCGTCACCGTGCGGCCAGAAAGCAGCGGCCCGTAGCTCTGCGGGTCGCCATGGTAAAACGCAAACCGATGGGGAGAAGCGTCCGCCTGCGCGGTTATAATCGTTCTTCCGGTTAAAGTATCTTGGATCTGCCGCGCCATCGCAGTGCTTTCAGGTATCTCCAGCATGATATCCTCCTTAAATCCGGTTATGTCTGTGGTATCGATAGTCTCAAGATACAATTTTCGCAGCATTATGGCAAGGCGCATCCGGTATCAAAAAAGAGGCTGCCGCTGCAGCCCCTTAAACTTTGGTGTTCGCCCGGCTAAACCCGCTTTGCGCGTTTCTTCAGGCCCGTCACCGCCGCCGCAATCCCCATGCAGCCCGCGACCCCCGCCAGTATCCACGCCCACGAAAAATCCTGCCCGGTGTTGGGCAGATTGCTTTGCTCCACGGTTACCTCATAGGTGGCGCTTTCGCCGTCCACCGTGTAGGTGATGGTGCTTATTCCGGCCCTCAGCGCGGTGAACGTCGCGGGAGAGTTGAACGTAGCCGAGAAGACATTGTGATCCCAGTCCCATGTTCCGCCGTCGATATTAGGTGTCAGCGTAACACGGCCTCCGACAAAGATGATCCCATCATCGTCCGACGATATCAGCTCCGGCTGCGCCTTCCATTTCACGAACAGCGTGGTATCCGCTGTGAATGTGAACGTATCGCCTGACGCATAGTTCGTACCGTTGCCGTCCTCCGCCGTGTTCCAGCCATCGAATTCGTAATATGTACGCGACAACCCGCTGCCGCCTGATACGCTCGCCGTCGTGTCATAAAGCTGCGTAACGGAACCCGGAGCCGTGCCGCTGCCGCTGTTCGTATCGTACGACAGCGTTACCAGCCGCAGATACGAGCCGAAAGTCGGTGTCCAAGACGAGGGTATAAAATACCCGTACGACTCCTCTGTATCCTCAGTATACGTGGTGTGTCTGTGCGTCAATGTGTTAACAGGCGTTAAACAGGTGTCATGCTTCATGAACACTGCCGCTGTGCCCGATATGCTGAGGCTGCCTCCGCTGCCGTCTTTTCCGTTGCCGATATCATCGGTATCATTTCCCGACGCGTATACGATACCGCCCGAAATCACGATTGTACCGGCACCTCCGCCGCCCGCGCCGTCCTCATAGCATCCGCCGCCGATGCCTGCGCCTTCAAAGCTTCCGGTTGCATTTACGACGCCCCCGGTTATTGTGATGTTTGCCGCATTGCTGTAAGCGCCGCCGCCCAGCCCGGCGCCGCCGGTGCCTGTTACCGTCACGTCAGCGGTTCCGCTGATCGTGATATCAGGTGCGATGAGTTCACCGTCAGTATCTCCGCCATAGCCGGCTCCGATACCGGCATTGCCTGTCGCGATGACGGTACCGCCCGAAATAATGACCGTTCCCTCCGATGCCCCCGTATAAAGACCGCATCCGATGCCGGGGCCACCTCCAGTCGCGGTTACGGATCCTCCGTCAATTGTGATGTCCCCGCAATCGCTGCCGCTGCCTCCGCCGATTGCCGCAGCAAAGGTAACTTGAGCGCTTGATATTGCGTTTACCGTTCCACCGTGTATCGTGATCGTTCCGCCATCAGCGCCGCCGTCACCGCTGCCGATACACGCGCCGCCATTGCTGCCTCCCTCTGCATTGACGATGGTGGAGCTGCCGGATATTGTGATGATTCCGCCGCTGCCGTTATTACCGCCGCCGATGCCCGCTGCCATGCCGGCGCCTGTTGCGTTTACCATGCCGCCGGAAATGATGACGCTGCCCCCGCTGCCTTCGTCACCGCCGCCGATGCCTGCGCCGCCGTTGTTATAGCTCTCGCCGGTACCGGCCGTTGCGGTAACCTGTCCGCCCGTTATCATAACGCTGCCGCCGTCACCATAGGCGCCGCCTCCGATACCCGCACCTAAGAATCCGCCGGTTGCGGTAATCTCACCGTTCGTTATATTGACCGTACCGCATGTCGGGCTATAATCGTTGCCGCCGATGCCCGAGCTCCCGATTCCGCCGAATGCAGCCAGCTCTCCGGTTCCTGATATCGTCAGCACTGTTGCTTCCGGCACACATACGCCAGGCGTATAGTCTGACCCTGTCAGCGTGTTCGTCGTCCCCGCCGCGAGTATCAACGCGTTGCCGCTGCCTGTAAATGTAAGCGGACAGATATACGAGAGACCGCTGTTATTGATGGTCACGTTGGAAAGCGTCACGCTCGCCCCCGCGCCGCAGAAGACCTGTAGATTTGCTTTGCTGCCGGAAAGCGTCACATGCGCACCCGCTGCGACGGTGACGGTGTCACCTGCCATACACGTGGAAATATCCAGTGATTCCCCGTCATCCAGCAGATGGTCCGCCGCCTGCGCCGTTATGGGCATCAGAGAAAGCAACAGTAAACAAAGTACAATCGATAAGAATCTTTTTTTCATCTTTTCCTCCGATACCTGCAAAAGCGATAATAGCTTAAGTAATCACTTGATTACATTCAATCTATCATTGCTAGCACCTTTTGTTAATCAAGGTTGGTTTGATGTGAAAACAATTTCTCTGGCAACTATATAGACAAAAATATATAATGAATCAAAAGAGGTGAGCTTATTTGGCAAAGATCAGGGAATCTGCCGAGGTGGTAAAAGACAGGATTTTGAATACAGCCGGCAAGCTCTTTGCACAGCACGGTGTAAACGGCGTCAGCACACGGAAAATTGCCGCGGAAGCCGGCACGAACAGCGCACTGATATTCAGATATTTCGGCAGCAAAGGCGGGCTGGTAACCGCAATTCTGCGCCGCGAGTTATCCTCGCTGACAAACACATTTTCCGTAGTACCCAAGCAAACATCCGATGCAATGGAAAACCTGCGCGGATTATTATTGAACTTTTTAAAAAAAAAATCAGGACTTGGTGAAGTTGATCGTCCGCTCCGAGCTTGACGGCTTGTCTCCCGAGTCGTATATTGACCAAAGCACCGAAAGGCTTGCAACCACATTGGCAAAGTGGATCGAATCGCTGCAGACCGATAAAAATCTGCCGGATGCAAAGCTGGTGTCCATGGTGGTGATCGGCACATTGATTTCGTTGGTTTCCACTTCGCACTGGCTGGTCACTTCCGTTGGCTTTCCGCCTGAAGACTTTGATAAAAAAGCAGAGGAAACCATCGACGTATTGCTGTGGATCATTGGCCAGGCCATCGGCTTGCCTGCCGGTGACCTTCGGCAGGAACAAAATGCAGAAACGGCAAAGAACATGAATTAAGCGGGCAAACATGCCTTAACCCCGAAGCAATCCAAAGGCTGCCTTGATGGTGTCCCCCGACAGGGCTGTCGTAGTGGCCGGTCGGGGAGTATCCGCCCGTGTACGCCGCGCAATAAAAACGGAAGGCCCGGATATCCTCCGAACCGCCCGCGGTCATATTCCATTATCCTACCGGCGCTATCTCGCCCGCGTAGCGCAATAAAAACGGACAGCCCGGATACCCTCCGAACCGTCCGCGGTCATATTCCGTTATTCTGCCGGCGCTATTTCGACCGCGCCGTTATCCGCCGCCGCACTAGCATTCCCGCCGCCGCCAACGCCAGCGCCAATCCGCAAAGTATCCACGTCCACGAAAAATCCTGCCCGGTGTTAGGCAGCCCGCTTTGCTGTATCGTGACCTCGTATACAACGCTTGCACCGCTAAACGTATAGGTGATTGTGCTTGTACCCTCTTTGAGCGCGGTAAACGTGTTGCCCTTGCGCGAGAAGTACGCACTATCAAACGTCCACTCACCGCCGCTTACGCTGGGTGTCAACGAGAAGCGCCCGCCGGTATAAGCCGTGCCGTTTTCTGCGGTAGACGCAAGCGACAAAAAATGCGCGGTCAGCAGGTAATCGCGGCCCGTTTCGAGCGTATAAGTCTCGGTGAGAGACACCGCTGTGCCCGATTCAGTCCAGCGTACGAATGGGCCCCTCGCTTCCGCCATAGCGGTCACCTGCGGCGCATCCCCGCGGGACGGGCTGTAAAGCCGCATTTCCACATATCCTTTGCCGTTGGCGGCTGCGGAAATATTACTTCCGGAGTACACGGTCTGAATGCTCGCCAGGCGGTTATCCGAGCAACTCAATTCTTCTAACGCCGTCAAAACGCGCAGATCCAGCGAAGTCAGCAGATTTGCATGGCAGTCGATATACGTCACCGCAGGACTGGCGGCAAAGTTCAGGGACGTGATCTGGTTGTTATAACAGTCGAGCCTTTGCAGCGCGGTATTGCGGGAAATATCCAGCGCAGCAAGCTCATTGCCGCTGCAGATGAGCTGTGTCAGTGCGGTGTTGGTACGAACATCCAGCGCGGTAAGCTCATTGTCGTTGCACGCCAGCAGCATCAGCAGCGGGTTGGCGCTCACATCCAGCGCGGTCAGCTGGTTGTAAGAGACGCCGAGTTCGGCCAGCGCGGGGTTGCTCCGCACATCCAGCTGTGTCAACTGGTTCTGTTCACACGACAGCGAGGCCAGCATGGCATTATGGCTGACATCCAAAGACGTCAGTTGATTGCTGCCGCAGTAAAGGTTTTGCAGTGCGGCGTTGGCCGTTACATTCAGTGCGGTCAGCATGTTGCCGTTGCACTGTATACCGACAAGGTTCGGCGCGCCGCTTAAATCGAGCGTAGTCAGCCGGTTACCTGAACCGTATATGTTTTCGAGCGATGTGTTGCCCGAGAGCGTGAGCGACGTCAATCTGTTGTCAAAGCAGAATATCGTCTCGAGCGCAGCGGCTCCGCTCACGTTCAGCGATGTCAGTTGGTTTTGCGTAACGAGCAAATATGTCATCTGGGAAAGGCCGCTCAGATCCAGCGTCCCCGCCAGCGACTTGCTGTACCACGTGCCCGAAGCCCCGATGGATAGGACGCGTTTGGGTTTCCCGGAAGACCATACCACACCGGTCCATGTCACCGGATTAAGCGGGTCGTAAGCGGCGTTGATCCGCTGCCCGTTGCTCTTCCCTGGAAAAGCGGATGGCTGGTTGAGGAAGGTCTGCAGCTTTGAATAATCGTTGGTGTCGTAAACAGGCACTACGCTGATGTCGATGGTATCGATGTCCGTTTGCGAACCGCCGCTGCCCGAGAGACCCAAGTCGTCTGAAACAATCTGTAAAAAAGCTGCGCCGGTATATCCCGATGCGGGCGTATAGGACAGGCCGTTCAAGGCCGAGTTGATATCCGAGATGGTACCTTCAAAATTCATCGACGAGTCGCCCGATCCATCGCCAACCACAAACGATAAACCTGTCGTTCCGACGAGTGAGATAAGTCCGTTGGCTGCCCACAATGTCACGCGGATACTGCCGCCGCCCGCGTCCGCATCGCTGACAGAGATGCGATTGCTTCCCGAAAAGACCAGCACCTCGTCTCTCGTCACCGTCTGCCCGCCCGGCACGTTGTTCACCGGCGCGTCGTTGACAGCACTCACCACCAATGTAACAATGGCCGAATCTGTCAATGCACCGCCAAACCCGGTGTTGCCGCCGTCGTTGATGTCCACGCTCAGTGTCACATTCGCTGTTGAATTCAACGCGGTGGTGAAAGCAACTGCTGACGAGGCGATGAAGGAGTTGATGTCAGAGATGGAGCCGCTGAGGGTGAGCATGCGCGTGCCGCTGCCCGATATGGTAACCCCGCTCCCGGAGACGGCGGATAACGTTCCGGTTGCTACGCTGAACGTCGCAGTGACAGTACCGGAGCCCGCGTCCGGGTCGGAAAAACTGATGCCGGTAAGTGCACTCGTGATGTCTTCCGTTACAATGATACTGGCGGGTGCTGTAATGACGGGGGGCTGGTTATCTGATCCTATAGCCAGTGTCGTGACGGGAACACACAGAACCAGTATCCCCGCGACGAGAATAAGTATCGTTATAATTTTTTTCATTATGCCTCCCCATATGCTGAAAAATCATTTCTTAGTATATACGTGTTTGACTTGTTGAGCAATATTAAACACTTGCACAGCCGTCTGCAATAAACGCAAACAGAGAACCAATCGCGGAGTTGCGGTGGTTCTCTGACCATTTACTTGTCAATCTGTTCACGCCATCGATAAAGCCGTTATAACGGCATGTTGGCCTTTTTACGCTTCCTGACACCGGATATTCCCGCCGCCGCCAACGCCAGCGCCAATCCGCAAAGCAACCACACCCACGAAAAATCCTGTCCGGTGTTGGGTAGCCCGCTTTGCTGTATCGTGATTACGTAGCTTTCGCTGTAAGCCCCAACAGTGTAGGTTACGGTGGTGGTTCCCGCTTTGAGCGCCGTAAAACTGAAGCCATCCTGCGAGAGATACGTGCCGTCAAAGCTCCATGTGCCGTTCTGCACGCTGGGCGTAAGCGTGATGCGCCCGCCTGTGTAAATCTTGCCGTCCGCGTCCGACGAGGTAAACTCCACCGCCTTGTCCAGCACAAACGATACGCTTCTCGTCTGGTCTTCCGTCATACTCGTGCTTTCCTCCCACGAACTCGTGGTAATGCTGTACGACTCGCACGTATAGTTGACGGTCAGCGTATACGAACCGTCGGTTGGCAGTGTGAAGGAGGAGGTATACGGTGAGCCGCTCCATGTACCGCTTGCGGTACTGACGCTCCAGCTTGCCGGCACCCAGCGGTATTCATCCGATTCGGGAGAGGCGACGGAGAGCTTATACCCCGTCGCGCCGAACGCGACGCTTTCCCCGGCCTCAAAATGCTCGTTTTCCTCGATGCCCGTGATCGCGAGGTAATCCACGACATCGATTACGTCGGCCGCGCCCGCATAGCACGTATAATAATCGCCCGCGGCGGGTTCACCTACGGCCAGTATCGCTTTGTATTGATACGACGGGTCAAATCCCGTAAAAGTAGCCTCTCCGTCCGTAAGGCTGGACCAGCCGAAACAATCTAAGGATAGTCCGCCGGCGATACCGCCCGTAACCTGCAAATAGCAGAATATTTTCTGGCTGCCCGTCAGCGCGGCAGACGTACTGCAGGAAACCGTAAGCACATCATCCTCCAAAGTATAATCCGTCACTGTAAGTGTCGGAAAGGCCGAATCGTAAACCGTAAGTACATAAGACGAACCCGAGTCCTGCGTGAGATTCATTTGATGTTCCGTAAAGCTGGAGAAATCACTGGCTTCCGTCGCGCCCACGACAAGCGCAACCGCATCCGCGTCGACGGTAATCACCGGGCGCACGCCGATGCTGGTGTCCGTTTTCACCGTGCCGGTGGTTGAATCGATAGCACCCGCGCCATCTACCATCGCAGCGTTCGCAGTGCTGCCCGCGTCGTCCGAAAGCCACCACATGTCACCGGTGCATCCGGCTGTAACCGCGAAGGCCGTCGCCGTAGAGGTTCTCGCCGCGTCGGTCCCAAAAAGGCTTGCGGCATCCGCTGCGGAAAGCAAAGTCGGGCTGCCGGTAATCGCGTTCTGCTCGGCACTGGTAAATGCGCCGCTCAAGAACGTACCCTCCAGCCACGTTTTGATATCGCTTGAGGCGAAGGGCTGAGCCGAATCGTCGAACACTTTCGCGTCAATGATATAGGTTGATATCATCGTAACCTGTTCGTCCGTTTTATTCAACACTGTCCAGCTGATGGGCGTCATACTGCCCGATTCTCCCCAGACGCCGAAATACACGGTGCTGCCCGGGCCCGGCAGGCCGTACTCCGTTAAATATAGTGTGCATGAAGACAACCCAACCATCAGCAGCGTACACAAAAGCAGCGAAACAACAACGGACAATATCTTTTTCATATTTTTCTCCAGCGGTAATATTATCTAATCATTTGTATTTATTGTAACTCGTAAAAAAATACAATGCAATAGGCTTTGCGGCAGCCACACAAATTTTATGACTGCTCTCAAAGCCTAATTGACAACAAAAAGGACTTTAGCCCTTCAGGTTGCTGACAAAGCTCATGCTTGATTAAATACTGAAAAAGCCTTGTGGACTCCACATAGAAACATGCCTTTGGGCAAGGCCGCCCTTGAGAAAGGCAATCATAAAGACGGGTAATGAACATAAAAACCGCTGGCAAACTTCGTTTGCCAGCGGCCTGAGGGCCGCGACTGCGGCCCATGCAATCTATTCGTTTTCCGGCTCGATGAGCCCCAAGTCCCCGTCCTGCCGTTTATAGAGC
>CAZLRM010000054.1:0-8852 GCA_964561895.1 uncultured Christensenellaceae bacterium
TCTTTATTCCCCCCAGTTTAACTGGGGGATTTTTGCGCTGAAGCACATAAAAAAGCCGCGGCATATATCAGGCCGCGGCTTTCTTATGTTTTGTTTATCTCTCGAACGTGCGCACGCGCACCACGCCCTCGATGGCGCGTATCGCGTCCGCCACGCGAGAGGGCGCCTTGTCGTCAAGGTTGATGATCGTATAGGCGATATCGCCTTTGGACTTGTTGACCATATCCGTGATGTTCGCGCCCGATTGCGCGATCAACGCGGTGATCTGCCCCACCATGCCGGATACGTTCTTATGGATCACCGCGATGCGGAAATTGCCCGTAAAGGGAAGCTGTGCCGTGGGCAGGTTCACGGAGTTCACAATATCGCCTGTCTCGATATAATCGCGCAGCTGCATCGCAGCCATGGTCGCGCAGTTTTCCTCCGACTCGGGCGTGGACGCGCCAAGGTGCGGTATGCAGATGGTGTTTTCCATGGAGAGCAGCGTATCGTTCGGGAAATCCGTAACGTAGCGCGCGATGCTGCCTTTTTTAAGCGCTTCGTACAGCGGTTCGTACGCGATGAGGCCGTTGCGCGCAAAGTTTAAAAGGATTACGCCCTTTTTCATCTTACCAATCTCTTTCGCGCCCAGGAAGTTCTTCGTCTCGTTCATGAGTGGGATATGGATGGAGATATAGTCGGCTTTTGCGAGCAGCTCGTCGATCTTATAGGCGTGGCCTACGCCGCGCGATAGCCCCCACGCGGATTCCACGGATATGTACGGGTCGTAGCCAATCACATTCATGCCCAAGGCATGCGCCGCGTTGGCCACCATGACGCCGATCGCGCCGAGGCCGATCACGCCCAGCGTTTTTTCGTAAAGCTCCGGGCCGACGAACTGATTCTTGCCCTTTTCGACAAGCGGAAGCACTTCTTCGCCCTTGCCGCAGAGCGTCTTCGCCCATGCCGTCGCTTCGATGAGGTTGCGGCTTGCGAGCAGCATGCCCGCGATGACAAGTTCCTTGACGCCGTTGGCGTTTGCGCCCGGCGTGTTGAACACCACGATTCCCTTCCCGGTGCAGTCGTCGATGGGAATATTGTTGACGCCCGCGCCCGCGCGCGCAATCGCAACGGTCTCTTCGGGGAAACACATGCCATGGCACTTAGCGCTGCGCACTAGTATCGCGTCAAACTGCTCGATATCGTCGCGTACTTCATAACGATCTTCGGGCAAATAATCATAAACGGCATCGGATATTGAATTTAGCTTTTTGATTTTATACATCGTTGTTCCTCCCAAAACGCATTACGCTTTGCTTTCAAAGTCTTTCATGAGATCAACAAGCGCCTTGACGCCTTCGACCGGCATTGCATTGTATATGCTTGCGCGCATGCCGCCCACGCTGCGATGCCCTTTGATGCCTACGATGCCGCGCTTTTTGCCCTCGGATATGAACTTTTTATCCATTTCCTCGTCGCCCGTGACGAAAGTGACGTTCATGATCGAACGGCTGTTTTTATCCGCCGTGGGCTTAAACAGGCTCGATTGGTCAAGGTATCCGTACAGCAGCGCAGCCTTTTCCTCGTTGCGCTTCTGTATCGCGGGAACGCCGCCAATGCCCAGCAGATACTCGAACACGAGCCCAGCTATGTAGACGCCGAAGGTCGGCGGCGTATTGAACATCGATCCGTTCTCCGCCATCACCTTATAACTCAGCATTTTAGGCAGCGAATCGGCGCTGCGCTCCAGCAGGTCCTCGCGTATGATCACCATCGTTAAACCCGCGGGGCCGATGTTTTTCTGCGCGCCCGCATAGATGAGGCCGTATTTATTGACGTCCGTTGCCTCCGAAAGTATCATCGATGACATATCGGCGACGAGCGGCTTGCCGCCTGTTTCGGGGAGCTTTGGGAAACGCGTGCCGTAAATTGTGTTGTTCTGCGTGATGTGCACGTAATCCGCATCGCCCTCGAACATCGTTTTTGTCATCTCGGGTATGTAGGCAAACGTTCTGTCCTCTGAAGAGGCCGCAACGATGACCTCGCCGATCTTTTTGGCTTCGTTGATTGCGTTTTTCGCAAATGAACCCGTTTTAAGATAGATTGCACGCTTGAACTGGTTCATGAGATTCATAGGCACCATCGTAAACTGCAGCGAAGCGCCCCCCTGGAGGAAAAGAACCTTATAGTTTTCCGGAATACCCATCAGCGTGCGCAAATCCGCTTCCGCCTTGGCGATGATAGCCTCAAAATCCGCGCTGCGATGACTCATCTCCATCACGGACATGCCGCTGCTGCCGTACTCAAACATTTCTTGCTGCGCTTTCTTCAGCACTGCCTCGGGCAGGCACGCGGGGCCTGCGTTAAAGTTAAATACTCTCATTGGCCTTCCTCCCGTAATATAAATATAAAATGGCATTTCAAGCGGTATCACACCGCAAACAGGCATTGTTTGATAAAAAAGTAACAATCTTTTTGGATTATTATATTCCCTGCTCGAAGCAAATGCAATAGTACCGTTTAAATTTACATTAATTATAGCATATTAATTTATTCCCGTCATGCGCATATCCAGATTTTTTCCCTTATGCTTCCATATTTTATTATATTCAAGGTCTGACAGCAGGCCTTTTTCCTTGACAATAATCATGGGCTTGTCCTATAATCACGATATTAAATTGGGGTTTCATACATTAAAGAGCGTTATCATTTTGTTTTGGTATAATGCCTTTTAATTTGTACATATTATCTAAACGACAAAGAACCTTAGGAGGAGCACAATGTTGAACGAAGCGGTCATACTCACAGAAGATGGTCTAAAAGAAAAGCAGGAAAAGCTCGATTTTCTTAAAACCGTCAGGAGGGCCCAAATATCCGAACAAATCAAAGAAGCGCGTGCTTTCGGAGACCTTTCGGAAAATGCCGAATATGACGAAGCTAAAAATGAGCAGGCCAAGGTGGAAGCCGAGATTGCACAGCTCGAAAAGCTGCTTCGCAACGCGGTCGTGCTGGAGGAAACAACGGTAGACCCCACGGTGGTCAACATTGGAACAACGGTGCGTATACTGGACATGGAATTCGGTGAGGAAGAGGAATATCAGATCGTAGGTTCTGTGGAGGCGGACGCGGACAGGCGCCGGATCTCCAACGAATCACCGGTAGGCGCTTCGCTGATCGGCAAAAAGATAGGCGAAATCGCAACTGTTCAAACTCCTGCGGGCGAAATCAATCTTAAAATTATCAGTATTAAAAAATAAGGCGGTTTAGATGAGCGATCAACCAATTAATTTAAATGAGGATTTAAGCGAAATACTGCGCGTGCGGCGCGAAAAATTGCAGTCGCTGCGCGAAACGGGCAGTGATCCTTATTTAATTACGCGTTTTGATAAAACGCATTCTTCCGCACAGGTCATTTCAGGCTTTGACGCGCTGGAAGGCAAGAGAGTTCGCGCTGCGGGGCGCGTGATGAGCAAGCGGCTGATGGGCAAGGCCTGTTTTTCCCATATTCAGGACGAAGCGGGACAGTTGCAGCTTTACGTGCGGCAGGACATGCTGGGCGAGGAATCCTATGCGCAGTTTAAAAAAACGGATATCGGCGATATAGTGGGCGTTGAGGGAGAAGTATTCAAAACCAACGCGGGCGAAATCTCGATTAAAGCGACGGCGGTGACGCTGCTCTCAAAATCGCTTCTGCCGCTGCCCGAGAAATTCCACGGCCTTAAGGACACCGATCTGCGCTACCGTCAGCGCTATGTGGATCTTATCGTAAACCCCGAAGTGAAAAAGACCTTTGAGATTCGTTCGCGTATCATACGTCTGATCCGCAGTTATTTGGACACACAGGGCTTTATGGAAGTGGAAACGCCGGTATTGATGAGCGAAGCGGGCGGCGCGGCCGCGCGGCCTTTTAAAACGCACCATAATACGCTCGATATCGATATGTTCCTGCGTATCGCGACGGAGCTGCACTTAAAGCGGCTCATCGTGGGCGGTTTCGAGCGCGTATACGAGATCGGGCGCATATTCCGCAACGAGGGCATGGATATCAAGCACAATCCGGAATTCACCACGATCGAATTATATCAGGCGTATGCCAATATTGATGACATGATGGCGCTCTGTGAAAACCTGTTTTATGAATGCGCGAAGGATATCTTCGGTACCGGAAAGATCGAATACCAGGGCGAGCCGGTGGAATTAACGCCGCCATGGCGCAGAATCACAATGATCGATGCGGTCAAGCAATACACGGGTGCGGATTTTTCGGATTGCACGGACGCTCAGGCGATGCAAATCGCCAAGAGTATAGGGCTAAACCCCGAAAAACCCATGACGCGCGGGGAACTCATCTACGCGGCTTTCGACGCATTTGTGGAGGACAAGCTTGGCGAGCCTACGTTCGTTACCGGATATCCGGTGGAGGTTTCGCCGCTGGCCAAGAAGATACCGGAAACACCCTGGCTCACCGAGCGGTTTGAGCTGTTCATTAACGGACGCGAGATGGCCAACGCGTTCTCTGAGCTTAACGACCCGGACGACCAGCGCGACAGGTTTGCCCAGCAGGCCAAGGCGCGCGCGCAGGGTAACGAGGAAGCGCACGTGATGGACGAGGACTTTTTAACGGCGCTTGAGTATGGCATGCCCCCCACGGGCGGCATGGGAATCGGCATCGACCGCATGGTGATGCTGATGACGAACAGTTATTCGATACGCGACGTAATACTGTTCCCCACGATGAAACCGCGGGAATAATAAAAGATGCGCAGGGCGCTTGCGCCCTGCTTTTTTATCACGAAACACGGCGTTTGGCCCAAGTTGTACGGCGCTCTGCATTGTGGTATGATGGATGCGGACAGGAGGGATGGCGATGTCGGCAGGCGCAACGGTTGCGCTGCGGTTCATATGGTATCTGATATCAAGGCTGCTGGTAGGCGCAGCCATCGTCGCTCTTGTTGTACTGTCCTTTTTTGCCGCGATGGATTATATGAACGTGCAGACGCTCGTCAAGGACGGCCTTCACGTAAGAGCCGACGTTATACTTACCGCATCGGACACTACCACGCTGTCCAAGGTGTTTTCAAAAAGTTTTCTGGAGAGCGATGACCTTCTTCATTCGAATCCATATCAGCCGTATGACGTATCGGGTTATAATTATAACGCAGATGTAGATTTTACACTTATTTTCCCATGGAATAATACCGTCACAGTGGAGGTCACCGAGGAAGTAACGGGCATCAGCGGCGACCTTTATGCCACATCCGATACCACTTTAAGCGAAACGCCGCCCCTATGGGTTAACGCGGTATACAGCATTACGCTTGTACGCTACGAACAAAACTGGCGAATCGTGAATATGGAACGGAATTTGATCCTTCCTGCACCCACGCCTTCTCCTTCTCCCTCGCGCACTCCCTCTCCTTCACCAACGGGGACAACGGCTGAAGCCCAAACCAGCGAGGTCGTGGAAGAGTGATTGGTGCCCGCAGCAATATATACCTTGCGCCCATGGCGGGCATCACGGACGCCGCCTTCCGACATATCGCAATTGAAATGGGCGCGGGGCTCACGTTTACCGAAATGGTGAGCGCAAAAGGCCTCGAATACGGCTCTGCCAAAACGGCTTCGCTGCTTAGCCCCGCTGAAAACGAAGACGTTTTCGGCGTCCAGCTTTTTGCGTCAGACTCAAACGCCGTTGTTTATTCCATAAACCAGCTCATCCAAGCGTACCCGGGCAGGCTGTGTGTGATCGATATCAACATGGGTTGCCCTGCGCCCAAAATTACCTCGGGCGCTTCCGGCTGTGCGCTCATGAAGGACATGCCGCTCTCCCAACGCATCATCCGCGCCGCGGCTGCGGCAAGCGCGGTGCCCGTTTCGGTCAAATTCCGCAAGGGCTGGGACGAGACATCCGTTAACGCGGTGGATTTCGCAAAAATGGCGCAGGACGCAGGCGCAAGCGCCTTAACGGTGCATGGACGCACACGGCAGCAGTTTTACGGCGGCAAGGCGGACTGGGATATCATCGCACAGGTGAAGCGGGCGGTGAACATACCCGTCACGGGCAACGGCGATGTATTCTGTGCGGACGACGCGCTGATGATGTTTGAGCGTACCGGCTGCGACGCGGTAATGGTCGCGCGCGGCGCGCTCGGCAATCCTTTCATTTTTCGTGATATACTGCACCTTATGCGCACCGGGCAGCGGCTGTATGCCGCTTCTCCCAAAGAACGCATGGAAACGCTGCTGCGCCAGGCGAGCATTGCGGTGGCCTCCAAAGGAGAGTGGATCGCCATGCGCCAGCTGCGTAAGCACGCTGCATGGTATTTTAAAGGCTTTGCAGGTGCAGCCCGGCTGCGTGAAGCCGCAGTGCGCATCGAAACGTTTCAGGATTTAAAATGCCTGACAGAAACCTTTTTGGATGAGCTCCGATAAAACTGCCGGTATTTAGCGCAGATTTCATCCGATAAAATCCGGTTGAAAAATGGCGCTGGCTGTATTATAGTATAAGTTAGTCTGTATCCATATATATTTGTTGGTTGATATATTGTGTGGTGGTAGAAAATAGCAAGGGGAGCATTGGAGATCGATGTCGTTATTAGAATTCAATGATATTGGTATTGACCTTGGCACGGCAAGCGTGCTTGTTTACGTCAAGGGTAAGGGGATCGTATTACGCGAACCATCCGTACTGGCGGTGAATAGAAACACAGGTGAAATTATTGCGATCGGCGAGGAAGCCCGCGTCATGCTGGGCAGAACGCCCGGAAACATCATCGCGGTTCGCCCGCTGCGCGAAGGCGTTATTTCCAATTTCCACGATACCGAAAGAATGCTGCGCTATTTTCTGCGAAAGGTTATTGGACGGCGGCTGTTTTTTAAACCGCGCGTCATTGTTTGCGTACCCTCAAGCGTTACAGAAGTCGAGAAGCGTTCCGTCATAGAAGCCACCGAGGAAGCAGGCGCGCGCCATACCGCGCTGATCGAAGAACCTATGGCCGCAGCCATCGGCGCGGGTATCGATATCGGCGCGCCGTTTGGCAGTATGGTCATCGATATCGGCGGGGGCACGACGGATATGGCGCTGATATCTTTAGGCGGCATCGTGATCAGCGACTCCGTTAAAATCGCGGGGGACAAGTTTGACGAATCCCTCGTGCGCTACATGAAAAAGAAGTACAATATGCTCATTGGCGAGAGAACCGCTGAAGAGATCAAAATCAATATCGGTTCCGCGTTTCCGCGCAAGGAACAGGTATACATGGAGGTCGCGGGCCGCAACCTCATTTCGGGTCTGCCCAAAGTCGTCACGCTGAGCTCCAACGAGACTATTGAAGCGTTGGAAGAACCGCTCAACGGCATGATGGAGATGCTGCACGGCGTGCTGGAACGCGTTCCGCCGGAGCTTTCGTCCGACATCGCCGAAAACGGTATCTGCATGACGGGCGGCGGCAGTTTGCTGTACGGCCTCGACCGGCTTTTAAGCGAAAAAACCGGAATTCCCTGCTATGTTGCGGAAGACGCGATTTCATGCGTCGCGATCGGCACCGGCCTGGCGCTTGACAACATTGACCTATACTCCAACGGCACGGTTTATGATTACCGCCGCGGCGATTACTACGATAACTACTGATCGGTAAGTTTTGATATCCGTAAGGAGTCAGGATTATATGCTAAAAAAACACAGTCTCGACCCAAAGCCCCGCGGCAAATACACCATGGCGATTCGCATATTGCTGGGTGTTTTTTGTACGCTGATTGCAGGCGCCGTGGTGGTCACCTTCATACTCATCGATTATATTAAAAAACCCGTAACCACGACCAGCGTAGTTTTTGATAATCCCAACGCAACCTCAACGCCTGTGGTGGTGACGCCCGCCCCCACCGTAACATCCACGGCCGAGCCTACGCCCACACCTTTTACCGGTATCGAGTACAACGGCAAAAAATATATACGCAATGAAAACGTGGTCAATATTCTGTTTCTCGGCATCGACACGAACCCGGAACGCAGAATTGCCCATGCAGGCTACCGCAGCGATATGGTCATGGTCTGCGCGGTGGACGTTGAAAAGAAAACCGCCACGCTGATTTCCATACCGCGTGATACATATACCACCGTATATAAATTAAACGAGAATACAGGCGAGATCACCGATACCGTACAGTGGCGTGTCAATACCGCGTATTCGTATGGCGGCGGCGCGACAAAGTATTCCTTTAAAAACGCGATGGATTGCGTGCAGCTTTTCCTGCAGAGGGAATGCGAGCTCAAAACTCCGCTTGATTTCAAGCTCGATATCCCCGTTTATTTATACGCAAGCATCAACATCGACGGTATCGAAAAGATTGCTTCAGCGGTGGGCGGCGTAGAGGTTACACTGGACACAGGCATCAAAGGCGTGGGTAAAAAAGGCCAGAAAGTATTGCTTAAGTACTCCAACGCCGAAACATACCTGCGGGACCGCCACAACTCAGAGGACGGCGACGTAGGCCGCGCGGGCCATCAGCAGACGTTTATGATCGCGCTCGCCAAGAAGATCAAGAGCATGAACGCGGTGGACGCAATCGTCAAAATCTATGACAAAGTGCAAAAGTATGTAAAAACAGGGCTCACAACGGAACAGATGCTCGACTTCGCTAAGGTGCTGATGGACGTGGATGTCGATTCCATTCAGATGCATACCATTCCGGGCGAGGGGAAAAAGGTAAAGGGCGATTATCTATATTTCCATGACGAAGCCGCTACGCTGCAGATACTGCTCGACGTATACTATATTGAGGTGCAATAATAACCCGGTTTTTGCCAAGCCCGCGACAGCGGGCTCAGTCCGCTGACAAACTTCGTTTGCCAGCGGTTTTTATGTGCATTACCC
>CAZLRM010000055.1:0-8739 GCA_964561895.1 uncultured Christensenellaceae bacterium
CTATGTGGTTGCCAAAGCGCAGACCGATCTGCACGCCAAGGTGCTTTTGAAAATCGGCGCGGATAAGGTCGTGTTCCCCGAAAGGGACATGGGGATGCGCCTTGCGCATAATCTGGCCGCGGCTAACGTGATCGACTACATTCAGGTATCGGAGGACCTGCGTGTGCTGGAGGTAAATGCAATTGGCGCGTGGGCTGGCAAAAGCCTGGCTGATCTCGATTTTCGCAAGAGATACAGCATCAACGTCATTGCCATCAAAAAGGAAGCTGGCAAGGTCAATTCCGCCCCTCATGGGGAGGATGTGATAGAAAAAGGCGATGTGCTCATCGTGGTAGGGCAGACCGACGATGTGGCGCGCATTGAAAAGGATACTCAAAAAGAGTGACGGCATAGTATTTATAAGTACTGTGCCGTCATCTTTTACAGTAGGGTACGCCGCCGCCAAAACAGCATCTTCCCGGACGGATTTTTTAAGCGGTAGTCCCGCCTGTGGATTTTAGCGTCTTACGGCAGCCGGTATGTCCGTATGGCCAAAAATTCTCTCCGTCTTTGTTTTGATGTTTAATGCATTCAAGGCCTCAGCCTTAAAGTGCAATTGCAGGCAGATGCCTTACTTAAAGCCCCGGCTGTGGCAGCGATCCTTACAACATTATTATGTGTGATTGTAAAGTAAATATTGATGTAAATATTTCATGCGTATGAATAATACGAATCGCGCTGTCAACTCTGAATATTTGGCAACATCTTTAATTTACCGCAAGTTTCCATATCAAAAGTATAGTATTCGCACATACAGCTTTATTCCTCCCGATCCCTCAAACTTGCCCCGCCGATGGCGGCGGCGTACGGGCGGACACACAGGGCTGTCCTTACAAATATCTAATCTTTTTCGCGCATCTGCTCAAACTGCGCCCTCGCTGATGACAGGTACACCCAAGGCGCGCGCCTTATCCAGCTTGCTGCCGGAGGTTTAAGGTATGTTCACGGATAATAGTTCTTTTGTGCTTCTATCTCTTTTGCCGAAGCATATGGATGCGGGTATCTTCCCTGCGTATTGGTGTAAGATTTCATATACCATTTGGAGTTGATTTGTATAGATTCGGCAGGGCAGAAATTGAGGCAAGCGTAACACATGTGGCAAAGCGTATCCTCCTGCCAATATGGCCTGCCTTCCGTTATTACAATCTTTTTTGACAGGCAGACTTTTTCACATAATCCGCACCCGATGCACTTTGAGTCTGTATAGAAATAATTCTTAATACTTTTTGATCCCTGGGATTTTATTGCAAGAAGGATGATCTGCTCAAGTATAAAACCGTATTTATACGTATACTCGGTATCCTTATTATGGCTTGCCTTTTTGTTGATTATAATGTCTTTTAACTTGTCTAGTTTTGCTCTGATTTCTTTTTCTTTACCTGCAAGTTCTTCCTTCGAAAGGATGCGAAAGCCGTGCTTGCCGTTATTGCATTTCAGCTTGGGATCGTTATTAAACACGGTTATAATAAAATTCGCATTAAGGTATTTCCCCTGCTTCTTCAATAGCTTATTGATTTCTGTTTTAATTCGGCAAGAAGTGCCGCCTCTTGTGGCAACAGCGAAAATGTAATCCGCCGTTGTTAGTTCAACCTTTTGCAAGAACCTTTTAACGGCATTAGGAAACGTTGGACCTTGAAGAGGAAAACGATTCCGACGGTTTCCGCGGTTGTTTTTATTGCATCTGAATTTAACAAACTGATGATGGGTATAAGTTTCGCACCTGGAATCCGATGCTGCAATTCCCTTGCTACAAACAAGGAATTGCCCGTACCGGAAAAATAATAAATCTCTGTACTCATATTACCCTCAAAATTATAGTTAATATATGGTATTCTTTTTCTACTCTCCTTTAAGCATTTCAAACATGGACTCATCAATTACGGCAATGCCCAACGCGCGCGCCTTATCGAGCTTGCTGCCGGGCGCTTCGCCCGCGAGCACGTAGTCCGTATTCTTGCTCACGGAGGAGACAACCTCGCCGCCCATGGCTTCAATGATGTCGCTTGCTTCCTTGCGCGTGTACTTTTCGAGCGTGCCGGTCAGCACCACCTTTTTACCCGAAAGCAGTGTGTCGCTGCGGCCTGCGCGTTCGTATAAGGGTGCTACGCCCGCAGCCAGCAGCCGCGATACGATGCGCTGCGCGCGCTCGTTGGCAAAAAAAGCGGTGATGTTTTGCACGAGTATGGGCCCTACGCCCTCGATGGAAAGCAGCGCGTCTTCGTCCGCCGCCATCAAAGCTTCCATGCTGCCAAAGCGAGCGGCCAAATCCTTCGCGGTTTTCGCGCCCACGCCGGGGATGCCCAGCGCGTAGATGAAGCTGCCCAAGGGGCGCGTCTTGCTCTGCTCGATCGCGAGGCGCAGGTTCTCCGTTTTTTTCACTTTAAAGCTGGGCAGCGTTTTGATTCGCTCATAATTAAGGTAATAGAGGTCGGATACATCGGCGAGGCCTAAATGGTCGTAGAACGCCTCCGCGGTGCGGTCGGAGAATGTCGTGATGTCCATTGCGTCGCGCGAGGCGAAGTGCGCGATGGCTCTTGTGAGCTGCGGGCGGCAGATGAGCGGGTTTTCGCAGAAAATGTGAGCGCCGCGCTCCACTGCGGGAGAGCCGCACGCGGGGCAAGTATCGGGCGCTGCAATCTCCCGCGCATTGTTCGGGCATTCCGCGACGCCCATAACCTCGGGGATCACGTCGCCGCTGCGCCGGATAAACACGCGGCAGCCGATTTTAAGGTTCTTGCGGCGGATGTCGCCGATGTTGTTGAGCGTGGCTTTGGAAACCGTAACACCCGCGATGTCCACAGGATCGAGAATGGCGGCGGGCGTTAATTTGCCCGTGCGCCCCACCTGCCAGATTACGTCCTTAAGCTCGGTGGTCTTCTCGTCGGCGGGGAACTTATACGCCACCGCCCAACGCGGGAACTTCTGCGTGAAACCAAGCTGCTCCCGCGTCGCGAAAGCGTCAATTTTGATCACCGCGCCGTCGATGAGGTAATCCAGCCCGCTGCGCGAGGATTGCGCCTCCTCAATACAGGCCATTGCTTCCTCAATGCTGTCCGCCTTGCGTATGAATTCGCTGACAGGGAAATGGTTGTCGCGCAGAAAATCAAGCATTTGCGTGTGCGTGACGAACGGCTCGCCATCCTTATAGCCCACGCCGTAGCAGAATAGGCTAAGGCTGCGCCGCGCAGTTTCGGCGGGGTCGAGGTTGCGCAGCGCGCCTGCCGCGGCGTTGCGCGCGTTCTTGAGCGGTTCGTCCGCCGTTTCATTGTACGCTTCCAGCGCGGAAAGCTTCATGATGCCCTCGCCCTGCACCTCCAGCAGCCCCTGGAAAGGGATGCGCAGCGGAACGCTTTTGATCGTCTTGACCTGCGCGGTGATCACTTCGCCCGTGACGCCGTCGCCGCGCGTGGCAGCGGAAATCAGCAGCCCCTCGTTATAGCGCAGATTGACCGTCAGGCCGTCCAGCTTGTACTCAATGATGTATCGGAAAGGGTTGTTTGAAAACTTTCTTGCGCGCGCTTCCCACGCGGCAAGCTCCTCGGCGCTGCGCACCTTATCGAGGCTGAACAGCGGCGCAAGATGGGTGAGCTTCTCGAAGCCGGAAAGCACTTCGCCGCCCACCCTTTGGGTGGGGGAATCGGGCCGCACATAACCCGTATCAGCTTCAAGATGTTCGAGCTCATCGTAGAGCGCGTCGTACTCCGCGTCGCTGACCGTGGGGTTGTCGAGCGTGTAGTAGCGGTACATGTGCTTCGTGAGTTCCTCCACGAGCTGGTCAATGCGCTTCTTCTCATCCATAGCTTTCACCTACAATATTTTGAGCGGCGCGAAGGCGACGAACATCTTCTTTTCGCCCGCCGTATCGAACCTGACTACCGCGATTTTTTCTTCCCCGTCGCCATTGGTGGAAGCGATAACGCCCTTCCCGAATTTGGGGTGCTCCACGATCGTGCCCGTCTGATACGCATCCGGCGTGTGCTGCGCCTTCCTCTCCGGCTTGGGCGGAGGCGTGAACACGCCGCCCCGGTTGGGCGAAAACGCGCTTCTGCTCAGCGGCTTTGGCGCTTGGTAAGCGGGCGCGCGCTTTACCGCTGCCTGCTCTATGCAGCCCTCCGGCACCTCGCCCAAAAAGCGTGAGCGCTGCGCGGGAAAATAATCGAAATGGTCGCCCATACGCACGCCGCGCACGCTGCTCCATGTGAGATAGAGCCGCTTCTTTGCGCGCGTCATGCCCACGTAGCACAGCCGCCGCTCCTCCTCGATATCGCCTTCATCCATGCTCATCTGGTGCGGCAGCAGCCCTTCCATGAGCCCCGCGATGAACACTACGGGGAACTCCAGGCCCTTTGCACCATGCAGCGTGGTCAATACCACCGCGCTTTCGTCGTCGCCTACCGCGTCGATATCGGAGATCAGCGCGTTGCGCTCCAGAAACTCCTCCAGCGTATGCGGGCCGGGTGTTTGCTGCTCGAACTCCGCGATGCCACGGAAAAACTCCTCGGTGTTTAAAAGACGAAGCCGCCCCTCGGCGGTATCGTCGGAAAGCATCGCGCTCTGCAGGCCGGAAGCCTCGAACAGGCGCTGCGCCGTCTGCAGCACCGTACGCTCGCTTGCGCGCTCTGCCGCTTCCGATATCATGTCCGCGAAGCCCTTGAGCGCCGACGCGGTTTTCTTGGGCAGCACTTCTTCCGCCTCGGCGCATGCGAGGAGCAGCGGAAGATTACGCTCGCGTGCGAATGCGGAAAGCTTTTGCAGCGCCACATCGCCCACACCCCTGCGGGGCACGCCGATGGCGCGCGTAAAGCACAGGTCGGCGCTTGGGTTGCACACAAGGTTCAAATATGCGAGTATGTCCTTGATCTCTTTGCGCTCGTAGAAGGAGAGCCCGCCGTAGATCACGTAAGGCACGCCGCGTTCCTTCATCTTGTTTTCAATCACGCGCGACTGGCTGTTGACGCGGTACAGCACCGCAATCTCGGCCGCGCGGTATTTCCCCTCTTCGATGAGGCTCGCGGCCTTTTCCGCGATGAACTGCGCCTCTTCCAAATCGCTGCGCGCCTCGAACTCCAACGGCTTTTGTCCCGTGGTTGTGACGGACCATAACTCCTTGCCCATGCGTCCGCGGTTATGGCGGATGACGCCGTTGGCGGCGTTGAGTATGCCCTGATGGCTGCGGTAGTTCTGCTCCAGCCGCACGACGCGCGCGCCGGGGAAATCGCGCTCGAAACTCAGTATATTCTTGATATCCGCGCCGCGCCAGCCGTAGATGGACTGGTCGTCATCGCCCACGACGAACAGGTTGCCATGGCCGCGGGCCAGCTTCTTCACGATGTTATATTGCACCGAGTTGGTGTCCTGATATTCGTCCACCATGATATAGGCAAACCGCCGCTGGTATTTTTCAAGCACGTCGGGGTTGTCATCGAAAAGATCAAGCGTTTTGAGCAGCAGGTCGTCGAAGTCGAGAGCGTTGCTGCTTTTAAGTTTGTTCTCGTACCTTGCGTACGCCCACGCGGCGTACTTCATTGCGTCGCCCTCGCCGTAAACCTCGCGGAATCTCTCGGGCGGGATACCTGCGTTCTTGGCCTTGCTGATGAGATTTCTCGCGGTTCTGGGGTCGAGAAAGTCCTTATCGACATTCATCTCCTTCAGGCATTCCTTGACCACAGTCAGAGAGTCGCCCGAGTCGTAAATGGAAAAGCTGCGCGAGTACCCCAAGCGGTCGCTTTCGATGCGCAGCAGCTTTGCGCACGTCGCGTGGAAGGTGCACACCCACATGTCGTCCGCGCCCTCCGTGATGGCTTCAATGCGCTGCTTCATCTCCGCGGCGGCTTTGTTCGTAAACGTAATCGCGAGTATCTGCCACGGCGGCACGCCGTTTTCAATCAAATGCGCAGCGCGTATCGTGAGCACGCGCGTTTTGCCGGAGCCCGCGCCCGCAAGCACCAGCACGGGGCCATCCAGCGCCAGCACCGCTTCGCGCTGCCGCTCGTTTAAACCGGATAGATCCATCCGTCCTCCTCACATTCTGTCAAGCGCGAGATTGTATCCGCCCGTACCGTGCAGCAGGCAGCGGTTCACGCGGCTGATCGTCGCGGTGCTTGCGCCTGTGGCGTGCGAGATATCGTTGCACGTGCGTTTTTCGCGCAGCAGCATTGCGACTTTAAGGCGCTGCGATATGGAATCAAGCTCGGAAATCGTGCAAAGGTCTTCAAAGAACATGTAGCACTCTTCCGGCGATTTGAGCGTGAGTATAGCCGCAAACAGCCTGTCCAGGTCTTCTGATTTCAGTTTGGAGTCGTACATGGCGGTTACCTCCGATTATCGTACGTAATTCTGAAGCGTTTCGAGTCCTTCGATTTTAATTTCAACCGTATCACCCTTTTGCATCGGGCCGATGCCCTCGGGCGTGCCCGTGGAGATCACGTCACCCGGAAGCAGCGTCATGCAGCTGCTCACAAAAGAGACGAGTCTATAGACGCTGAAGATCATATTATCCGTGCTGCTGTCCTGACACACGCGTCCGTTGAGTACGCTCTGTATGCGTTTTCCGCGCGGGTCAAAGTCCGTATCGATATACGGCCCCAGCGGGCAGAACGTGTCGAAGGATTTCGCGCGCGTCCATTGGCCGTCCGTTTTCTGCAGGTCGCGCGCGGTCACATCGTTGAGCGCGGTATAGCCGAATATGTAGTCTTTCGCGTTCTCCGCCGTTACATTTTTGCACGTTTTGCCGATTACGACAGCCAACTCGGCCTCAAAGTCTACCCGGTGCGATACGCCCGGCATCATGATGTTTCCGCCCGGCGCGAGCACCGAGGTGGATGGTTTGATGAACAGCACCGGGTTTTCGTGCAGCGCTTCGCGCATTTCTCCCGCGTGCCCCGCGTAGTTTAAGCCCACCGCGACAATTTTGGTCGGTTCGGCGGGCGCGAGCAGCTTTACGAATTCAAGCGTGTAAGCTTCGCCCGTGAATGTGACGCCGCCGTAGGGCAGCCCCTCGATGCGCCTGAAAGCTCCGCCCTCGCGCACCGCGTAAAAAGTATGTTCGTGTTGCTTAAGTCTTGCGATCTTCATGTTGTCTCCCCCTGCAGTTGCCTGTTATTTTCAGATAGTACTATTTTACCACACGAAAGCGCGGACAAAAAGCCCAAAAGAAGAATAAAGCCATCTCTATTACCGAGATAACGCGTACTTTATTAGAGTAAATGAAAAACGGCTTTGCAAGAGCGAAAACCGTTTTTTATGTTGGCCTTATGTTACACCGGCTCCTTTTGCAGCCGCGCGATGGAGACCTCGTAGGCGGTGCGCAGCGTGTGCGAGCCGTTCTCGAGCTGCTTTTCGTACTGGCGCGACTGCACCCTGCCGGAAGCCGATATCTTGTCACCCACCGCAAAGCCCGAGGCGTAGCGCGCATTCCGCCCCCAGACGATGCAGGGGATATAATCGCTCTTGTTATACGCGCGGTTCACCGCAACTAGCATATCCGTAATCTCGCGGCCAAAGGGCGTTACGCGGTATACGGGCGGCTTGCATACAAATCCCATGAGCGTTATTTCGTTCTGCGGCCCGTCGCAGTCGGTCAGTTCACGTGCAAATATCGTGAGGTAAAGCCGCACTTTGCCGTCCACAAGCTTGTTATACGAGCGAAGCTGCCCGGTGACGCACACGAGCGCGCCTTCACAAAGCGGGTGGCGCACGAGCAGCCTTTCAGAAATCGTAACGGGTAACGTATCCGTATTTTCGCTGAGCCGTCCGCATTCCAGGAAAAACGTGTAAAACGCTTCGCCGTATATCCGGTGTGACAGCTCAAGATCTTTTAGCCTGCCCGCAACGACGACGTTGTTGGCCGTATCGTTCATAACCTTTTCCTCAAACGTTAATCTGCGTATACCCTTTGTGTGCCGTTTTCGTCCACGTAGTACTCGCCGCTGACCAGCAGGTCGGAAACCGTCACAAGCTTAAAGCCCTGCTCCTTAAGGCCTGATATGATTTCGCTAAGTGCTTCGGGTGTAGCCGCCATGTTGCTCTGGAACATGATGATGTCGCCGCTCTTAGCATTGGAAAGCACGGTGCCGGATATTTTTTTGGCGTCAAGGCCTTTCCAGTCCTTGGAGTCCAGGCTCCATTTGACTGGGATGTATCCTTGCGCCTCAAGCGTCATGATGGTTTGCGTATCAAACGCGCCATAGGGCAGACGCAATACTTCCGTATCATATCCCGTCATATCGAATATGAGATCGGAAGCTTCGGATGCGTCAGCGAGCAGTTCGGTCTCGGAAAGCTCGGTATACTTTGTGTGATTCATAGAATGGCTCGCAATCTCGCAGCCGCTCTGCGCCATCGCATCCATATTTTCGGTATTTTCTTTGGCCCACAGCCCCATCACGAAAAATGTTGCGGGCGTGCCATCTTCTTTGAGTACCGCAAGTATCTGTTTGGTGTAGTCGGTATCTCCAAAAGCGGTGTCGAAAGTGAGCGCCACCACCTTTTCCTCTGTCGCGACGCGGCATACAGGCATGACCGCAGTTTCGGTCGATGCAGGCTCCGCGCTGCCGAATGCCACCTGCGTATACACGATGGCGCCGATTACAAGCAGGATAAATATCCCCGCCCGTATCAATGTGCTCTTTTTCACTACGAAAATGCGCATAATCACACCGCCTCAAATGAACGTTTTTATATAGTTATAAGTATTGTGGG
>CAZLRM010000056.1:0-8699 GCA_964561895.1 uncultured Christensenellaceae bacterium
GAACACTACGCAAGGTTAAGACTTTCATCAGCTTCTCTTGACCATTGTAATATAGGCGTACCTGAAAAAACAGGTTACACACTAAAACTATCATAACATTAACAAAAACTTTCGTCAACACCCGCTTTTATACATATAATATCGGGTATTTTCCTGCCAACCTTAACGCACAACCTTATGGAGTCAAAGGAGCCGGGCCCGGTGCGGTATAGGTGTATCCGTCGAACGGGGGATACTTTACCGTCTCTCCGTATTGCACCTTCGAAATCTGCGTACCGTCCAGCGTCATCGTAATCTGGTAAACATCGACGGTGGTTCCGCTGCGCGGCTTTGAAAACACATAGGATTCACCCGCGTGGACGACATGACCGTTGGGTGCCGTACCGCCCGGGCTCACCGTAATCGTATTCATTGAGCCGCCGCCATACCGCCCGGTCCTCTTGGACTTATATGTAAGCAGTATCGGCTGGCCGGAAGCATCGGTCAGGGGCACGCCGTATACCTCTACGGTCACGGTTTTGTCCTTCGGGCTCACGTAAGAAACGATATAGAACGTATTCTGCGTATCGTTGCCCAATACCAAATCCTTACCGGCGGGGTTTTTTTCGCTGGGGGTATCCAGCGTCGCGTCCAGCCCGTACGGGATGTATGCCGAAGGTATCGTATGATGCCAGAAGCTCACGATTTTCACGCCCGAACGGATACAGGCGTTGTACGTCGTGCTGCCCAGCTGGCATACGCCGCCGCCGTACTGCTGTGTCGTGCCTCCGTTATAAAGGCCCGCGGCTTTTCTCCAGCCGTAGGTCTTGGCGGTTTTTGCGTCCCTCGGGCCCGCGGTATCGTTGACAGAGAAAGTTTCCCCCGGCTTGATCACGGTGTCATTGATGACGCTTGACATCATCGCTACGTTGTAATTGCGGTTATAACCGGAATGAGCCGAATAGCTGCTCGTCCACGAAGCGATAAGCTGCGTCTGGTTCTTGACATCCTCCAGCGTCACCTCCGCGGTTACGGGCGTTGTGGATGCCACGATGGTCTCGTATGCGTCGTTTTTTACCTGCGATATGACCGCGTCCGCAATTGCGTCAATATCGACTTCAAAGCCGTCCACCGAATCGGTATAGATAAAGCGTGCGATGTCGGCATTCGGGGGAATATGGTTCTTAACGAACTTCGTATTCTTATAGTACTCGTACCGCAGCGGATTGGGCTTGTCCGCCTCGCTGATGCGCACCAAGTCCTTCGGTTCGCCGCTGTACTCCTTGGCCTTGGCGTGAGCCTTGCACATTGCGATGATCTCGGAAAGCTCCGGGCTGTATTTCGTATACACCGTTTGGCCGTTTGCGTCCGTACTTACGGTATACCCCCAAGGCGCAAAATCAGCCTGCGCGTTGACCGCCGGATGATCCATACCGCTTTTGAGCAAAGCCAGCGCGGCTTTGAGCTCAACTTCATCTGCGACGACATCCACCGGAAAATCGACGCCTGTGTCTGCGGCTTTGGCCGCGTCTAAACGCTCGTCAAAACTTCCCGTGCGCCCATATGCGACTGCTTGTTCAATCACTTTGTCATAATCGGTACTCAGCGCAAAGTCCTGCGCGGAATATGTCTTGATCTCGCCTTCAATGTCCACGTAGAAACTGATCTGCCCCAGCAATTGATCCGGCAGATTCGCGGTGGCCGCAAGCGCCTCCTCCTTCGTCATGCCGGAGATATCGATACCGCCCACGGTGACGCCGTGCAGCGCGGTGCCCAGCTCCGTCACGCGCTCCATCGCATCCTTGGCTGGTGATCCAAACACCAGCACCGCACCCACCGCGAGCGCCGCAACAGCCACGCATGCAGATATGATCAAAATCAGCTTGTTTTTCTTTTTGCCGATGCCTTTTTTAGGTACGGGGTTAAGGCTTTCATCTTGATTAAAATCTGTAATTTCTGCCATAAAAAAAATTCCCTCCAAAGCAACCCATAGCGGGCTTGGTGTTATCATACAATAAAACGCGCATGATGTAAACTCCCGCTTCACATGCGCGCTTTAAATATCATACAATATTTACAATCTCAAAGGCCGAATTGCCTTCGCGCCGCCAGGCAGCGCGGGGGATTGGCCATCAGGGCGTATCCTCGCTTGGAGCAGCGGGCGGGGAAGCCGGATCGGGTACCGGCGGTACCGTGGGCGATGGCAGCGTCGCGGGGTCGGGGTCGTAATAAAACGTTTTGCCGTTATTCGGCCCGATATTGACCTTTTCAAACACCTCTTCGTTATACTTTGTACCGTCCAGCTTATAGAAATGCTTATATGTGGTCACCTTCATGCCTTTGCGGCACTCGGCATAAACCTTTGACTGACCGGGAAGCAGCACCGTACCGTCCGGCAATTCGCGGGCGTTATACACAGGCACCATCACCGGGTCGCCGTAGTAGCTGACAGAACTGGGCGCAAAGTCGTAGACAACCTCCGCGCCCGTCGCCGCGTCGATCACGGGCGGTCCGTAGATCTCCACCGTGACGCTCTTGGTTTCGGGATTCATAAACGATACGATATAGATCGGAGAGCTATGCGTATTGGTCAGCTTTAAGTCCGGCCCTTCCGAACTGATCGTCGCGTCCAATCCTTTGGGCATGTAGCCCGAAACGATGCTGTGATGCTTCGATTTCGTACTGAGCCCCGCGCGGATCGCTGCGTTGAACAGCGTGCTCGATATCTGGCACACACCGCCGCCCGGCTGATCGACGTAACCGCCGTCCGAAATGCCCGATGCCTCCTTCCAGCCGCCTTTCACCGTACGCTTGCCCGCCGTTTCATTGATCGACCATTCCACGCCCGGGTCAATCTGTACTCCGCAGATAATTCCCGACAATTTGGCGACATTCCAGTTCCGGTTCTTGGAAAAGTGATCGGAGTAGCTGGAGGTCCACGAAGTGATAAGCTGTGTCTGCTTTTTGATCTCTTCCAGCTTCACGGTGGGTTCCGTTACCACTACCGGCACAGTAATCGTCGAAAAAGTCCCGCTTTCCACCTGCGCCATGATGTCCGCCGCGATAGCCGCCGTATCCGCGATGATGCCGGTCTGCTCCGGCGTGTAGTAGAACCGCGAAATATATGCGGCATCCGGTATATAATCCTTGTATTTGTTGTTATCCCAGTACTGATAGCGCAGCCGCAAAGGCATTTCCTCCGAGGTCATGCGCACGAGGTCCGCCGGGTAATTGATCGGTGTCTTGCCCAGCGAAGTTTCGATCAATACCTGTTTGTCCGGCTGATATGGTGTCCCGTCCGCAAAGTGGCCCCAGGGCGTAAACACCGGCTGCGAGGTCAGCGGTTCCTTATCTACCTGCGCCTTAATCTGCGCAAGCGCGGCGCTCAGCTCCGTTTCGTCCACGATAAGGCTGACCGGAAAATCGATCCCCTGCTCCGCGGCGGTCTTCGCCGCCTGCAGGCGCTCGTCAAACGTACCGGTGCGCCCGTAGGCAAGAGCCTGCGCGATGATATTGTCATAGTCCGTTTTGATACTCAGGGCTTCGGCGTTGTATGTAAATATCTCTCCGTTTACGTCGAGCGGAATGCTCACGCCGGCCAGCAGCTGTACCGGCAGATCCGCGGTAGCCGCTATCGCTTCTTCCTGCGTCATGCCGGAGATATTGACGCCGCCCACGCAGACGCCTTGAGTCACGGTGCCATACTCCACCACGCGCTCCATCGCGTCCTCGGCGGGCGCACTGCCCAGCAGCAGCACCGCGCAAACGGCGAGCGCGACAACCAGCGCACTGCCGGATATAATCAGAAACAGTTTATTCTTACCCACGCTCTTTTTTTTCGAACCAAACTCCAGAACATCGGTATCCTTATAATCAGCCATAGACTAAAACTTCCTCCAAAGCAACCCATAATTAACTTAGGATATCATACACTAAAACACACGGATTGTAAACAAATTGCTTCACACCGGTTTCTTTATCATCGTAATTTTACATTCCCGCCATCTTCCATCAATGCTTTCCGTTATGCTTTTCTTTCCCCGGACCGGTCTCCTGCGGCGCGGGCGTTGCCACCGGCCCGGTTTCGGGATAGTTGCAGTAAGTGCCGCCGTTCACAGGCTTATAGTAATGGTATTCAAACTTCTCATCGCCGAGCTTTGTACCGTCCGCAGCGTAGTAATGCCGATATGTCTGTACCTTTCTGCCGTTGTGCATCACGCCGAACTCCGCCGAGGTGTTCCATGGTATCGCCTTCCCGTCGGGCGTTTGCGTCTGATTATAATACGTGCTCCTCACCGCTGTGCCCGATTTCCCGAGGTCGTCAAAATCGTAGGTCAGAATCACGTCGCCGTATGCCGGGTGCACCACCGGCTGCCCGTAGATCTCGACCGTCACGCTTTCTTTATCTCTGTTCATGTACGATACGATATAGAAGCGCGTTGTGCAGTGGTTGAGCAGCTTCAGATCGGGGCCGCCCGTGCTGATCGTCGCGTCGATTCCAAGCGGGATATACCCTGATATGATCGAATGATGCTGCCAGCTTGTCACTTCGATGCCCCACTTGTAACTGCTTTCGTCCGCGGATATGCTGGTATGATCGTTGCAGAACAGCCCGGAGCGTATCGCCGCGTTGAACAATGTACTCGATATCTGGCATACGCCGCCGCCCGCCTGCTTGGTGTACCCGCCGTCGCTGATGCCGTCCGCTTCTTTCCATCCGTTCGCGACGGTTCTGTCTCCCGCCGTTTTGTTGATCGACCATTCCGCACCCGGCTCTAAAATCTGGCCGTTCACGATGCCGGAGAGTTTTGCGACATTGTATACGCGCGCGCTGCTGTCATGCTCTGAATAGCTGGACGTCCACGAAGAAACGAGCTGCGTCTGCGATTTTAAAGCCGCCGTTGTCACAGAGGGCTCCGTCACGGTCACCTTTGCCGTGAGGGGAGAATAATCGTCGTTTTGCAGTGCCGCGGTAATCTGTGCGGCAAGGTCTTGCAGATCCACGTCTATGCCCGTCTGCTCATTGGTATAATAAAACCGTGAAATATAGGCTCCTTTCGGAATGTTGTTCTCCTTGTTATATTTCGTATTTTCATAAAACTCGTACCGCAGCGGATTCGGGTATTCGTCCTCCGTCAGCATCACGAGAGCCGGCGCTTTGTTTGCCTTGCTGTCATACGTCGCAGGATCATATTCCGTACCGTCCGCAAAATGCCCGTTAGGCGTAAACTTGACAGTCGCTTCAAGCGGCTCGGTATCCAGCCGCGTTTGCAGCGCTGACAGCACGGCGAAAATCTGCGCTTCGTCCGGCACCACATCCACGGAAAAATCGATGCCCGACGCCGCGGCGGCTTGCGCGGCAACCAGCCGCTCGTCGAACGTGCCGGTGCGGCCGTAATTAAACGCTTCATCGATCACTTTTTCGTAATCGGTTGTGAGCGCAAGGTCGCCCGCGGTCAGCTTTTTGCTTTCACCGCTTACGTCCACAGTAAAGTTTGCCTGAGCCAATAGCTGCTTAGGCAGTGCCTCCGTTGCCGCCAGCGCTTCCTCTTTCGTCATTCCCGATATGTTGACACCGCCCACGGATATGCCCTGCAGCGCCGTTCCAAACTCGGTTACGCGCTGCACCCCGGTCATAGAGCCCGCGCGGCTCAGCAGCAAAATGGCGCATACCGTAAGCGCCGTCACAAGCATGCCGCTTGTCATAATCAGAAAAGCCTTGTTTTTTTTCGCTCTTTTCTTTGCCGACATACAAATCCCTCCATGCAATAAAAAATGCGCGAAAACAATCCCCGCGCACCTTTAATATTATTCTTTTATAACCGTAATACTATTCTTTTATAACCGCTCAGCCCGTAGTCGTGGCAGTCGCCTCCGCGTACAGCGGATTGGCGTAGTTTCTGTAAATCACACCTTGGAAAGAACGGTAGCTGCTCTCGGAGAAAAACTCCGACTTAACAACATTGCCCTGCTCGTCCACATACTGTTTCCATACCTGCCAGGTCTGCCCGTCATGCGGCTCCACCCATTCCACGCCTTTTCCCGCCGTAATCGGCGTGCCGTCCGGAGCGGTCGCGGCGTCATAGTGATATTCTGTCGGCGCAGCTTTCTCCGAACCGACTTTAATATTTACATACTGTACCTTGTAACCGTGCACCAGGGGCGGCCCATAAGCCTGTATCGTCAGTGTCTTCGCATCGTTGTCCACGTATGCCACAAGGTATACGGGCATGTTGTACGGATTTGTAAGCTTTAAATCCTTCGTGCCCGGCGAGTCCAGTTCCCCTGACGGGTAATTGATAGTGGCGTCCAGCCCTTCGGGAAGATATGTGGACGGCCAGCTGTGCGGATACCGCTCCGTGATGGTCAGCTCAGCGCGTAACGCCGCGTTGTACAGCGTACCCGAAACCTGGCATACGCCGCCGCCGTACTGATCCTCGTAGCGCCCGTTCGTAATGCCGTGAGCCTCCGCCCAGCCGATTTGCTTCGCGGTCTGCGCGTTGCGCGGGCCGGCGGCCTCGTTGATCGACCACGTCTGTCCCGGCTGAATTACCGCACCGTTGACAAAGCCCGACAGAATGTTGATGTTGGTGATCCTGTCGTCCGTGCTGCCGTCAAACGAAGTGGTCACTGGCTCCGGGTTAAAGCGCTTTGTATTGGCTTTGAGTTCATCCACTTTTAAATCGGGATATGTCAGTATCACGGGCGCTTCCACACCCGCAAGCGTACCATTATTGATGTCATCACAGATCAGCGCTGCGAGCGCGTCCGCATCCACGTCAACGCCGACCACCTCTTCGACGATCGTAACGCCTTCAAGCTGATAAAGATACTCCGCGTTCGCGTCGAACTTGACGTCATCGGCTATCGAAAGTGCCGCATCCTGCGGCAGCGTATCCAGCGTCGTGGTTTTCAGCGTTTTAAGCTTCGCCGTTACCGTCTCTATATCCGCATACGGCATAAACTCGAAGCTTTTGCCGCCGTTTTCGTTCAATTCCTTCCTTTGAGCGCCCGCTTCGCTGCCGAATTGGCCGAACAGCATCGCTTCCTTTAATGTGTGCGTGAAGCCGGAGGTCGCACCGATTTCCGCTGCGGTAAAGGTGAATTCCTTTCCGCTCACAGTGAACGTATACGAAAAACCGTCCTCCGCCTGCTTGCCCAGCTCCCGCAGCTGCGGGATTGCCGCCGCCTCGTCATATGTCATCCCCGATATATCGATACCTGCGATCAAGATACCTTTCAAATACTTATTGCTTTCAACAAACGTTTCCTGCTTGTCCTCGCCTGTCGAACCGCCCTGCGCAAGCATAATGATGAGCACGACAATGAGCGCAACGATCAGCACGCCCAGCGTGAGCATCAGCAGCTTCATCAGTTTTCTATTGTCAGCCCTTCGCGGCATAATTACAGTCTCCTTTCCCCAAGGCCGCGCCGTGCGGCACCCTAAAGATATAACATTTATTATGGGATGTAAACAGTTTCATTTTAAATGCAATACCATTTACATAAAGCTTCACAATTATTTAACAATGCTTTCAACCATCTTAATAAACACTTTTCTTGTGCGCGGCCCGTCGTATTCACAAAAATAGATGCTTTGCCAAGTTCCGAGGCACAGCCGCGCGTTTTCAATTATCACGCATAATGATGCGCCTGTCATCAGCGCTTTAGTATGCGCGTCTGAATTCCCTTCGATATGCGTAAACCCCGCGCAGGGTACCGCGCGATCCAGCGCGAACAGTATGTCCCGCTTCACGTCGGGATCCGCATTCTCGTTGATCGTTACACCCGCGGTGGTATGAGGTATAAAGACACAGGCGATACCGCTTGATATACCACTTTCTTCCACCGCGTCCGCGACATGCTTTGTGATGTCCGCCATCTCGCAGCGCTTAGTCGTTTTAATCAGTATTTCCTTCATGCTGCTCCCTTAAATGGTACGACAATATATAAAGGCTGTCGCTTAAGTGCACGTTTTCCACCACCCTGTCATATGGAACCTGCACATCCACCGGAGCAAAATTCCATATTGCCGAAACGCCCAAAGAGACGAGCATGTCCGCCATGTGCTGCGCAAAAGGCTTGGGTACCGCCAATATCCCGATATCGGCCGGGCTGCGCTTTAAGCTGTCGGCCAGCCGGTTCATCGACTGCACTTGAATTCCACCGAACACCTGGCCTACGACGTCTTCGTCGGCGTCAAATGCCGCAATAATACTATACCCTTCGTCGGCAAAACGGCGGTAATTTAAAAGCGCCTGCCCGATGTTGCCCACGCCGACCAACACAGCTTTATAACCGGTGCCGATGCCGAGAATCTTTTTGATCTCCTGCTTTAAGCGTTTGACAAGATACCCGTAGCCCTGCTGCCCAAAACCTCCAAAGCAGTTTAAATCACGGCGGATCTGAGATGCGTTGAGCCCCATTTCCTTACTCATGCGAGAGGAAGAAACTCGCTCGATCCCCATCGTTTCGAGTTCGGCAAGATACCGGTAATATTTTGGCAGCCTGTGTACAACCGCTTCAGAAACACGGTCTTCCTGCAATTTATCCTGCATAAGTGCCTCCTGTGTATTATTATAACATGACAAGCCTACAGATAGAAACATACTTTTGAGAAAAAAATCACTAACTTTTGAATCTCCGCTCATTATAATTCATCCGCGCTCACTTTTTGACAGAAAAAAAACAAAGGTGTATAATAAAAAACAAATCATACG